>DASWEH010000473.1:0-8431 GCA_036394895.1 Anaerolineales bacterium | reverse complement strand
TGAGCAAAGACTTAGTCTTGACGAAGTCACCCTTCTGGACGGAATCCAATAGGGCTTGCACGATTTCTCTCTGATTCATGATATTTTTCCTTTACTTTTGATTGAACTGCTTCAAAGCAAATGGGCCTGGGTAGTAATGGACGCTCCCTCTGGAACATCCTCCATTTCCCCCAAATGATAAACGCCTTGTTTATTTATAAGCCGAGTTCAATGTAACACACTAATGGGTCAAAATACGCGACATCACAAACTTGTAAGGATAAGAACCTCACCTGACGGGAAACCCGATGGGCAAATTCTTTCTGCTTACATGGGAGACTCGCTCCTGTCTGCTCTGATTCTTACAACAGATTGGAGAAAAGAATGGAGCGCTGTCCCCGGCGCTCCATTCTTTTAGAGATATTTTTTACGGTGATGGATCTGATTACTTGCGGGCGTTGATCTCCGTCAGTACTTTTGATACCATTTCTTCGGTAAGCCCAGCCTGTTTGGCTTGCGGCATGGCAAGGATAGACCGCAACGTCATCCCACTTGCCATCCCGACCATGGGATTCTTGGAGGTGCCTGGTGCATATCGCTCCAGGATTTCCACAGCATGCGTGTCTTTCAAAATCTCACCGACTTTCGTATCTAACGTATATGTCATTTTCTACTCCTAAATCAGATGGATTTTCAAAACGTCAAACCGACCTTTCTATTGACACCCTGATTATAGACTTAGGATAGAGCAATTTTCCCCGAGCGTTATGATGCTCTAAGCTTTGATGGCACCCGATAGAAATAATTCAATTTCTTAGCATAGAAGCAATAAATGCGATTAATTTCTGTAGCATTGTATATATGATAGGTTTTTCCTTTTTATCTTGCAGAATTAAGTGCTCGGTCTGTTTATGGGCCCCTTCAGCAATAGTACAAACTTGAATAATAATCCCCTGTACAAGTAGATTCTGAAACAATAAAAGATACGCTGCAAAAATAAAGGATATTAGAAGCATAATGGCTAGATCGAATATGATACGACCCAAGGTCATGTTCGGAGCATTTCTTGTAACGACTAATACTTCTAAGACTCGATTTACAACTTCTGCAATCAAGTGTCCCAAAAATTCTTGAAAACCTGGTAAAGTCGCTAAAAAACCGACCACGGCAATAAGAATAATTGTAGGTATTGTTTTTTTCTCTGTTGCCTCCAAATTGTTTTTTGCTAACTCTTTAAGCGTATTGATTTCATTAATATTCAACTCGGCCAGGTGCCAGCTGGCTTTATCAGACCTGACCGAAGCCGTGATTACCTCACGTAAGATTTGATAGGAAACTGGCTGGTGGGCATGTACAAAAGCATTGAAACTATTCACAAAGAGTTCCAGTAAGAATTTTGCGAAATACAGAAGACTGTAGCAAACAAGGAGGATGGCGGGAATTATTATGATGAGCAAAACTCTTCCAAACGCCGGCGAGTCAGATATTGCCAGGAATTCTTTATTGACTGGCTTTTGGATTTCCAAATACAAATAATAAAGAAGAAACATCAATGTGATCAACCAAGCTGCTCGTGTTTTCCAAGTGTTTCGTTTTGTCGTCAAGAACCAAACTGTATAACCATATAGGAGTAGTGGAGCAAGAATAAGTATTGTCCATGCTAAAATTAGGATCCCAAAATTCAGTGGGGCTGGTTCCTTGCCTGTCGCGGGTGTAGCAGGCTGGCCTGCGTACGTTGAAAAAACAGTGAGTAATACCATCCAAAAGACCAAAACAGCCAGCCACACGCAATACACGAAGAACTTTTTCCCTCCTGCTGACACGAATTTTTGATCAAGCAGCATATATGGAGCTGCTATTTCAGCAAACTTTGCCTGAGAGGGGCGCATCCCCTCCAAATTGGGGCTTTCAACTAGAGTGAGTTTCCACCAGGGAAAAAGGGTTTGACGGGTTTGATCTACCAATTCACTATAGTGATCAATGATAATTCCAGCATTTTCACTAAATAAGTTTTGCACATCTTGATTACGCATCTATCCTCCCTCCACAATCTTAATTTCCTCTTCCGTCAGCCCATACAACGCATAGACGCGCTGATCTATCTCCGCATCCACCTGGGCGATCTGTCGCTCCAAGTTGCGGACTCGGTCAAGGTCATCCTCACGCCGCACGGACTGACGCTCTTTTTGCAATGCCAGCATCTTCTCCACCAGCCTCACAATCTCATCATGCGCGGGCCTTTCTTGTGCAATGCTAGCATTCACTATTCCGTGGAAATATTTCAATCATAGGGTGGGACTCCTGCATAAAGTATAGCTAACTGAGATGATGTTGCTAGAACTAAATCTATAAAAGCAGAATGTCATTTCTCCAATTCCGGTGTCTCAATCAATCTCTTCTTTCCAACCCTAAAGTTTTTCATTTTAGTGTTTTTCAAATAAGTTTCATCAACTTCCCACTGATTATGTAAACCTAAATTTCGTACCAAATGCATTTCTTCAATCAGATCTAAATCTTCACATTTTATTTCGAATATAATTCCTGTTTGATTTTTTACTATGTCTATTTGTTTCGCAAAAGGCTTCGCACTCAACTTTAGCAAATCTTTGTCCCTTTTCTTGACAGGAGAGACATGTTCTTCTGCAAAATAAATAAATTTCCCTAAATTAGAAATATACCAATCCCAATGGCTGATTATAGAATAAATCGCGTGTTGAAATATCGGATTTTTGAACTCATTGATATATTCTTCAAAGCAGGACAAACTTAGTTCGTAATTATCTTCACTCCAGCCAGACTTGATTAATACCTCTTTCACCTTTATTACTGCGCTGGGAACCTCGCTAAAACATAGTCCGATTGTTGTGTCTGCAAGTACATTATAGAATAAAGTACCTTGTATTAAATGTTGAGCACGCAACGCAATTTTTCTTGGATAAGGGTGATCGAGTTTATTGGCACTCGCTGATGTAATCATGGTGCTTTCCCCTCCACCACCTTGACCTCATCCTCAATCACCCCATACAATGTATAGACTTTCTTATATATCTTGGTGCAAGACAGTTCTTGTGTCGTCATGGTTCACCCAGGTTACAGCGAGTCTGCAAAAGGCAATCCTGATTTTGACGAGCTTACTGGAGTCTAATCTCTCCATCGAATTTGACGTTCAGCTGTAGTCCCGCGACTTCCAACGTTACTGTTGCAGGAAAAGATTCGGTGCCTTGAATGGCACCATCGGCAACAGCCTTATCCACCGCTTGCTCGATGGCGCGCTGAGAGTTGACGCCGACCATTTTTAGGAACTTGCGTATGCTGAGATTAAAGGTTTCTTCATTCATTCGGACCTCCGATTGCTATAAAAATAAGCATACAAGAAAACCCCCAATCGTGCAAGCCTTTGTCAAATATTTACTTGACTCTTCCAGACATCCCAACATAATAAACCCATATTTACACACGGGGTATAGGCAGTATCAACGGTACTTACAGGCTGAGCGCCATAGTAGCTTTTCATGAAGCCCTGCGTTCCAGCAATGCGGGGTTTTCTTTATTCAAATTCCAGATCATCCTCAGCCCGCGCGTTGATTTGTGTAAGCATTTTGGTTGGCAGGTCACAAACCAAGACTGGATATATATATATGTCTTTCGTTCAAAAATATTTTCCGCAAGTTCAAGAGCTTCACAGAGACCACCTTGCAAGACAATGGGAGCATTTGCGTGTGGTGCGAAATATTCACTTGCAGTGCATAGCTAACGCCTGGGACCCTGAACTCCGTGAGAAATATCTTGACACCGCTACTTTGTTAGAGCAGGTAATTTATCAATATGAAGACCTTTTAGCAAAACTGCAAGCGAAATAGCGAGAATCACAAGAATCATTCTTGAAATGAAAGCCTGCCTGAACAAGGGCCCAGGGAGGGCTAGATAGGAATATGGGAATAGCGAGAAACGAATTTTGATTTAAGTATTTCAGCCCAAATGTGGAGGCTTAGTTCAACTGCATACCGTATGCGCCAATGTTACCAGGCAGGTCGTGTGCCCTGGCATCCAGCCGCAGGGCGGGCTGAGAGACACGCGGTTCTGGGTGCTATAAATCCACCATAAATCGTTAGCATTATTCCACGAAAAATGTTTCCCCTCGATGGACAGTTTCAATCGCCAGCAGCAACAACTTCACCACTTTGTCTTTCGGTACGAAGCCCTTCGCACCAGAAGCAGCTGCCTGCCTGGCGACAAAATCTCCTGTATCCGTGGAAGTCAGAATCACACGCGTGGAGACTGATAGGTCAATGATCTGCTTTGTGGCCGCGAAACCATCCAACACAGGCATGTGAATATCCATCACCAGCACGTCGGGTTGGAGGCGTTTGACGCAATCGACTGCCTCCTGGCCGTTGCTTGTCTCACAGACGAGCTCTATGTCTTTGGATAGGCTCAGCAACAGCCGAAGGACCACTCGCATCTCTGCATGATCGTCGGCGAGCGCAACGCGTATCATGGAGTACTAGGCGACTCTTTTCTGCAGTACAGGAGGAAACCTGGACGATGTGGCACCCATGGATCCAGCCCCATATTGGCAACCTGGAGCAGGTTGCCTGAATTAAGATGAGAGAACGTGTCTACTCTTGAATACTGCTGTAGGCATCCCCAGCCTTGGGGGATAAATAACGTTCGCCCTGATGAACACGTCGAATGGCGTCTACCAGATATTTATCTATTTCATCTTTATGCAAAAAGCCATTCGCGCCGTTGAGGAATGAACGTTGAATCAGGCTGGGCTCAAGATGCATGGAAATGACCAAAATAGCGGCAGTAAATCCCTGTTCCCGAAAGCGCGCTGTGGCGCGCGCGCTATCAACGGGCGGTAAATAATCATTCATAATGATGACGTCTGGTTGCACTATCCTAGTGCGCTCCAGCGCATCATTCAGATCCGGCGCTTCGTCAACGACATCCATATCCCCTGCATGCTCCAGATGCAGACGAATCACATCGCGCAAGACCTTAAAGTCATCGGCAATGAAGACGCGGATCGCCTTTGTCTCGGTCACTGTTATATTTTAGCAGAATTTTCTCGACCGCACAAATAAATTCCATCCCGCATATCTTATTCTCCGAAGGGGACAGCCTGACAATTTTGCTGGGAGTCCAAATGAAAACCATCCTCAAGCTACCAAACAATTCAGGGAGGGCTTTAATATAAGAGTATGGAAATGGTGAAAAGCGAATTTGTTATTTATCTTACGGCCCAAACGTGCCATCCTAAGAAACACGTCCCCGAATATTTTTCAAGTGAATCTCACGGAATCCCCCGTAGAAATTTCTAGCCTGCCACCACGACCCGGCTGCGGCCGTCATGCTTGGCGCGATAAAGCGCAGCATCCACAGCTCTCAAGATCCCCGTACTCGTCGCGCCATCCTCTGGGTAGACTGCAACGCCCAGTGAGAGGGTCACCGCGGCGAGGCTTTGTCCCTCGAATTGGAGATAGAACAATCTTGCGTATTCGCAGATCAAATCGACGCGCTCGCGTGTCACCTCACGCGAGGCATCTGGTAGGATAATGATGAATTCATCGCCGCCATAACGACAGGCAATATCCTCCCCGCGCACCTGCCTGAGCAGCAGGCTGCCCAATTCACGCAGGATTTCATCGCCTGCGGCATGGCCCCAGGTGTCGTTGAACTGCTTGAGATTATCCACGTCCAGCATAATAATATCCAATAAGAGTTGTTTACGTGTGGCTCGCAGCAGTTCGCGTTCCAGAGTTTCCTTCATATAACGCCGATTGAATAAACCGGTCAGGTGGTCCCGCACGGATTGCTCGCGCAGGAGGGTCTGGCTTTTCAGCAAGGCATCTTGGGCCTGTTTACGCTCTGTGATGTCGCGGATGTTGCATTGAATAACCTTTTCGCCGCCCACCAAATAAACGTTACTGACGAATTCCACATCCACTAGCCGCCCGTTTTTCGCTTTCAGCGGCAGGTCTTCGTAGCGAATATATTCATTCTTCTGCAAGGCTTCGAAGGCCTCCTGGCTGGCTTCAACATCCTTGAATGCACCCATTTCCCACAGCTTCTTTTCCACGAACTCTGCGCGCGAATATCCCAGCATTTTGATCAGGAAGGGGTTCACGTCTGTGATGGCGCCTGTCTGAGCATCCAGAATTAAGATCCCATCCTGGGCGGCTTCAAACAGGCGGCGGTAACGTAGCTCTGAAGTTCTTATTTTTTGATCATTATCCATCTCGGCTTTCCTTGCCAGGGTCTTCATCGTGTGTCGAATGCCTGTCCTATTCTCATCAAGAAAGCGTAGTGAACGCGAAAAGAGATCCGCTAGAATTTCATTTCAGGTAATCCTATCCAGCTCACCTTACTTAATGGGGACTGAAGCTTAAGATGCCTCAGAAATATTGGGTGACTGCTCTGCTTCAATGACTAGCTTGATGGCAATTCTCACTTTATCTTCAATCGTCACATCCGCGAATTCAGGCACACCACTTACATGGATGCAAGATCAGGGAATGATTTGGTTACGCAGCGCAAGAGATACGGCTTCTGTGCGGCTAGCCACCCCTAATTTGGACAGGATATTGCTGACATGGGATTTGATGGTGGAGGGACTTACAGACAGCCTTCCAGCGATCTGCGTATTGTTCAGTCCCTCCACCATCAAGGCTAGGACTTCACGCTCGCGCTCTGTCAGGTCGAGCCCGGGCGCCGGCGGTTGATTGGCTGTCTCTACCAGGGCCTGAGCCGCCTCGGGAGAGAGGGTGGCGCGACCGGCGTGGGCCGCGCGGATCGCCTCAGCAAGTTCATCTGCGGAGACATCCTTGAGCAGATAGCCGATCGCTCCGGCTGAAAGCGCGTTCTTCACCAGGTCTCCCTCTTTAAAAGAGGTCAGTGCAATCACCTGTACCTGCGGAAACTGCTGGCGGATGGCACGAGTTGCGGCGGCTCCGTCCATATCGGGCATGACCATATCCATGAGGATCACGTCCGGCGCTACCTCGGCGCAGAGCTGGATGGCAGCTTCGCCGCTTTCGGCTTCGCCCGCCAGTTGCAGATCATCAAAAACCTTTAAGAAGGTTGCCAGTCCCCGACGGACCATCGTGTGATCATCAACGAGCAGGACGCGAATGGGTTGGGAGGAAGAGTTTGTCATACGGCCTCATTGGGTCGAGTTGGCCTCCAGCGGATGGTGAGTTCAGTGCCTTGACCGGGCTGGCTCGTGATCGATAATTGGGCGCCTATTGCCTCGGCGCGCTCGTACATCATAATCAAGCCATAGTGACCGGAGGTGGTTTGTTCAGGATCAAACCCCTGGCCATCATCACGGATGCTCAATTCGATGGCATTTACTTCGTGCTTTAGATTGATCTCCACCAGACTGGCCCCGGCATGTTTGGCGACATTATTGAGCGCCTCCTGGCAGACGCGATAGATTGCCACCTGTACATCCGCGGGCAGGATGCCTTGGCCTGCCACGGTTACTTTAGCCGGGATGTTTGTGCGACCGGTGAACGCATTCCCCAACAGGCGCAGCAGATCGCCCAGCTCGGCATCGGTCAGGGTTGAGGGACGCAGCTCGGCCAGCAGGGCGCGCATTTCAGCCATGGCACCGCGTGTCAATTTGCGCAAATCTTCGAGTGAGCGCCGCGCCTCCGCCTGATCCCGGTCCCACAGGCGCGGCAGGACTTCAGCGATCAGCCCGGCGGAGAAGAGTGACTGGTTGATAGCATCATGCAGGTTGCGTGCCAGGCGCTGTCGTTCCTCCAGAACTGCGAGTGCCTGTGCGTGTCCATAGAGTTCAGCATTGATCAGGGTGATGGCAGCCTGGTTAGCCACACTGAGAGCCAGGTCAGCATGATGGGACGTGAAGTAATTCTGTTTCTTATGCGCCACACCCACACCGCCGATAATACGGTTTTTCACTGCCAGCGGTACCCACATCCATGACTGCATCCCTTCGAGCAATGTAGCAGCTGCAGCATCCAGAAGCGCACGCAGGAATTGCGCCTGTGGGTCCTCACTCCACACATCCGCGATGCGGATGGGCTGGTGCCCATTGAAAAGCGCCGCCAGGGTCTCCGGCCCTTGCACATGGATGCGGAAAGGCGAGGATCCTTCCAGTTGTGGCGTCCCGCGCATAGCCAGAGTGACCAGTGTGGAGTCTTCCAGGGCGAATAGCCCGCAATGGGCGTACTCGATGATCTCCCGCAATTGGTCGAGGATCAGACCCGGCTGAAATTCCAATGTGGATGCCAGCGTGTGGGAGATGGCGAGCAGGGTTGCCTGTTCGCGCATTTGGGCTTCTATCTGCCCGCCCAGGATTTTTTCTGTCTGGATGCGCTGGCTCACGTCCCGGATGATACTCAACAGGCACGGCCGGCCCCGATAATTGATCACCGATCTGCGTACCTCTACATGAAACTGCGAGCCATCCCTGCGTATA
>DASWEH010000472.1:0-8210 GCA_036394895.1 Anaerolineales bacterium | reverse complement strand
GTCCTGCTTGTCGAAAAAGGCGATTTCTGCTCGGGCGCCAGTGCAGCTTCCTCCCATATGGCACATGGCGGCATCCGCTATCTGGAGAATGGGGAGTTTCGTCTTGTCCGCGAAGCGGTGCAGGAGCGTAATCGATTACTGCAAAATGCGCCGCATATCGTAAAACCACTTCCAACAACCATACCCATTTTTAAACGATTTTCCGGTTTGCTCAACGCCCCGCTTAAGTTTTTCGGAATGTTGGATAAACCTTCTGAACGCGGCTCATTCATTATCAGACTGGGCTTGATGATATACGATGCGTATACAAGAAGACAGCGCGCTGTTCCGAAACATCAATTCCTTTCTCGTAATCAATCGCTTACAAAATGGGAACAACTGAACCCTACGGTTGTCAATACAGCAATTTATTATGACGGCGCGATCCTGCGGCCTGAACGTCTGGCGATCGAATTGATTCTCGATGCTGAATCCGAAAATCCGAACGCACGTGCACTTAACTATGTCAGCATGGTAGGTGGAAGTGAAGATACCATCCTCCTTCGCGATGAGTTGACAGATGAAACCTATGATGTGCGTCCTCAACTTGTGATCAATGCAGCGGGTCCCTGGATCGATTTTACGAATCGAAAGCTTGGTTTGTCCACGCGTTTTATCGGGGGTACAAAGGGCTCGCACATTATCGTCAAACACGATGAACTGCGCAAAGCAATTGGTGATCATGAATTCTTCTTCGAAAATGAAGATGGTCGCATTGTCCTCATCTACCCATTTTTTGACCACATTCTGATTGGTACTTCGGACATTCCCATTGAGCACCCTGATGAAGCCCACTGCACGGAGGAAGAGATCGATTATTTTTTGAGTTTGACTCGCCGTATCTTTCCTGACATAAGCTTGACTCGCGAAGACATTGTTTTTCAATTCTCAGGCGTTCGGCCACTCCCCCATTCCGGGGCAAAAACAGTTTCCCAGATTTCGCGTGACCATAGCATTGAAGTCCTGAGTGGTGACTGGACGAATTTACGCTTCCCGATCTATTCCCTCGTTGGCGGCAAATGGACAACCTTTCGCGCCTTCTCAGAGCAAGTGACAGATAAAGCGCTTGCTTATCTCGGTTTCGCCCGTCAAAAGGACACGCGTTCCCTGCAAATCGGCGGTGGACGCGGCTACTCAACTGACCCGGGCGAGCTGCGACGTCAGATCGAAAGCCTCTCCGCCTGGACCGGCGTTTCGCATGAACGACTTAAAACCTTGTTCGAGCGTTACGGCACGCGCGCCGAATCCATTGCAACCTATATGAATGGCGGCACGGATTTTATTATCAGATCATTACCTGATTTCACGCTCCGCGAGATTATTTTCCTTGTACAACATGAGAAGATCTGTCATCTCGACGATTTTGTGCTCAGACGAACCATGCTTGGGATGCTAGGTCGTGTCAACCGCGAAATGATTAACGAGTTGGCGCGGGCTCTTGGCAACGCACTTGGCTGGAATGAAGAACAGAAAGCTGCCGAGGTTGCGCGCACGCTCTCCATACTGGTAGAGAGGCACGGCGTCCGATTGTGATGCGAAGCGGATGATAAAATTACCTCGCTATGAACCTATCCATTGTTGTTCCCGTTTATAAGGGGGAATCGCTCATTGAGCCACTCGTTGTGCAACTCAGCCAGGCGTTACCAGCATTTACAGAAAAATACGAAATTATCCTTGTCAATGACGGCAGCCCTGATCGGAGCTGGTCGGTAATTCAACATTTGACAGATGAATACAAGTGTGTGCGGGGAATTTGTATGATGCGCAACTATGGGCAGCATAATGCCACGTTATGTGGCGTCCGTCTGGCTCGTTACGAGGTCACGGTGACTATGGACCAGGACTTGCAGCATCGACCTGAAGACATCCCCCTTTTATTGGCAAAATTGGAAGAAGGCTATGATGTCGTCTACGGCGCGCCAAAAAAACTCCCTCAAGGGTTTTGGCGCAATCTGATGACGGCGAGTATTAAACAAATTTTAGCGAGAGTGATTGGGTTACCGTCCGTTCGAAATGTATCAGCCTTCCGAGCATTCCGTACAAACTTGCGTGAGGCATTTGCCAACTTTCAAAGCCCTTCTTTAATTCTGGATGTTTTGCTTTCTTGGGGAACCATTCGCTTCACGTCCGTGCCAGTGAATATTGGGCAGGTAGAAAAGACGAGCTATAACTTTCGAATGTTAGTTCGCACTGCAATGCTGATCCTGATTGGATATAGCACTCTGCCGTTACGGTTCGCAAGCTGGATTGGTTTTGCCATGACGCTCTTTGGGCTCGGTGTGTTCATCTATGTTTTAGTCGTCTATTTCACGGCAGGCAGTCTGCCAGGTTTTCCTTTTTTGGCTTCTATTATTGCTTTGTTTAGCGGGGCACAATTATTTGCGCTGGGCATTTTTGGGGAATACCTGGCGCGTATGTTCGATCGAAGTATGGACCGACCTACGTATGTGATTGATAAGATGGTGGGCGAGTGAAAGTTGTTATTCTCCAACCTTCTTACATTCCATGGCGCGGCTATTTTGATCAGATCTACCGCGCCGATCTATTTATTTTTTACGACGACGTGCAATACGATAAGCGCGGCTGGCGCAATCGCAACCAGATCAAGACCCCCAAGGGCAAGCAATGGCTGACCATCCCTGTGCATAGTCGCGGCGCGCAGACAGAAAATATTCCCATTAATCAAATCCAGATTGCGTGGGATAACCCGTGGAGTCAGAATCACCTAAAAGCGATTCAACATTCATACGCCAAAGCGCCGCATTTTAGCCGATACCTGTCTTTGATCGAGAAATTTTATCAACGCCGCGACGAATTCCTAGCGAATTTCACAATTGACATCACAGTTGATCTGGCACATGCACTGGGGAATACTCACACACGCTTTATGTGTTCTTCTGAAATCGCGGGCATTAATGGGCAAAAGACGGATCATCTCATTCAAATCCTCCAGGCTGTTGGAGCGACGCACTATGTCAGCGGTCCCTCCGCGCGTGATTACATTGAAAAGGAAAAGTTCGTTTCAGCCGGCATTACACTTGAATATATGGAATACAATTACCCAGCGTATCCGCAGCTTTATCCTCCGTTTGATCCCTATGTGAGCATTTTGGATCTGCTCTTTATGACAGGTCCTGAAGCATCCAATTACATCCTCAAAGGAAGCCATGTCTAAAATTCCCAACCTCGATCACGTGAAATCTTATTTTGATAAACGGATTCATGAGCATGGCGCTTCCCCCCGCGGCTCGGATTGGAACTCTGAAGCGTCACAGAATGCGCGCTTTGATCAGTTGCTCAAAGTGGTCGAAACCCAATCCTTTTCTCTTTTGGATTACGGCTGTGGCTATGGAGCTTTGGCTGATTATCTGGATGCCAAAGGTTTTGATGTTGATTACTATGGCTATGATATTCTCGAGAGCGCGATTGAGACCGCCCGCAAGACACATGTGGATAAACCACGTCGCAGCTTTTTTACGGACAAATCGCAACTGCCAATTTGTGACTACACGATTGCCAGCGGTATCTTCAATTTTCGGGGAGAGCAGTCCTTTGAGGATTGGACGGAATATGTACTTGGCGTTCTAACCGAGTTCAATCAACTTAGTTTGCGTGGCTTCTCAAGTAATTTCCTCACGAAATATTCGGATGCCGACAGGATGCGCCCTGACTTATATTATGCTGATCCCCTATTCCTCTTCGACTACTGCAAACGCAATTTTTCTAAAGATGTTGCCCTCCTGCATGACTACCATCTTTATGACTTCACTCTTATCCTCCGCAAGGATTAATGTATGCCTGAAATCAATGTAGACTTCAATCGCCCTGTCGTCGTCGGCAACGAGTTCGAATATATGAGACAGGCTGTTGAAAATGGTCATATCTCGGGCGATGGACCTTTTACGAAGCAGTGTCATGCGTTCCTTGAAAAGGAGCTTGGCGTTCAGAAAGCTTTGCTTACTACTTCCTGCACACATGCCTTGGAGATGTCTGCTATTTTGCTGGATATCCGGCCTGGCGACGAAGTTATTATTCCAGATTTTACGTTTGTTTCGACTGTCAACGCCTTTGTATTACGTGGAGCAAAACCAGTCTTTCTGGACATTCGGCCGGATACCCTTAATTTAGACGACTCCAAGCTGGAAGCGGCGATCACACCTCGCACAAAGGCAATTGTCCCGGTACATTATGCGGGTGTGGGCTGTGAGATGGATTCCATTATGGACATCGCCACGCGCCACAACATCGCTGTCGTGGAAGATAACGCGCATGGATTATTCGCCAAATACAAAGGGAAATACCTTAGCACATTTGGTTGCATGGCGTCACAGTCCTTTCATGAGACCAAGAACTTTACAAGCGGAGAGGGGGGTGCGTTGCTGATCAACGATCCAGCCCTCGTGGAACGGGCCGAAATCATCCGTGAGAAAGGGACAAATCGTGCACGCTTCTTTCGCGGTCAGGTGGATAAATATACCTGGGTGGATATAGGTTCTTCCTATTTGCCCTCTGATATTCTCGCCGCGTTTTTATTTGCTCAGCTCGAACAGCGCGAGAAAATCCAATTGCATCGTAAACAGGTCTGGGATATCTATGATGCGGGCCTCAAGGATTGGGCAAGTAGACATGATGTGCAGTTGCCTTGTATTCCGGATCATTGTGAGCAGTCCTATCACATGTTCTATTTGCTTTTGCCAAATCTCGAGTTGCGACAAAAATTGATTGCTTACCTGCGTGAACGCGGAGTTTATAGCGTTTTCCATTACTTACCATTACATCTTTCGGATATGGGACAGAGTTTTGGCGGGAAAATCGGTGATTGCCCTCTAACCGAGCAAGTTAGCGACCAGTTGGTTCGCCTGCCTTTCCATAATGCGCTGACTAGCAGTGAGCAGGAACAGGTTATCGATCTGATTCAGGGATTTCCATTCTGAGTATATTCCCGCTCAAGCTGCCGTAAAGCGTGATTATGGGCGTGGTAGAATTCTGCCAATGTTTCCAGAGAATCAACAAACTATTGACCTCGTGATTCCGGTTTACAACGAGGCGGGGGTCGTCGAACAGACCTACGCCAGTCTTTGCAAAATCATTGATTCTTTGCCGTACAAGTTCACCATCTACTATATAGATGATGGTTCACAGGATAACACGGTGGAATGTCTTTCCTCTCTGGCAGAGAAAGATAAACGGATTGTCCTATTGCAATTGGCTCGTAATTTTGGTCATCAGGCTGCTCTAACAGCGGGGTTGGATACGTCGACTGGGGATTTTGTGATTTCCATGGATGCAGATGGGCAACATCCGCCCGAAATGATCCCACAGATGATTCAACTTTTTGAACAGGGATACGATATCATTCAAGCGCAACGTATCGAGGAAGGACAGAGCTTTTCGTTCAAGCAAATTACATCCTCAGGTTTTTATGCTCTGATCAATCGCATCAGCGGGACACGTATTTTGCCGGGCGCCGCGGACTTCCGCGGGATGAGTCGTCAGGCTGTGGACGCATTGAAATCCATGCCAGAGTATCATCGCTTTTTATGCGGCATGATCTCCTGGATGGGCTATCGCAGTGTCATTCTGCCTTATCATGAGACACGCCGTGTTGCAGGGAGATCAAAATATTCACTTGGCAAAATGTTCCGCCTGGCGATGGACGCGATTTTTTCATTTTCGCTCATGCCGCTTTATATTGGTTTGAGCGCCGGAGGATTGTTTTTCTTTCTCGCCGCGCTTGAAATGATCTATGTGCTTTCCTTCTGGGTGACAGGTCGTACATCCAATCTGGCGCCTGGCTGGAGTTCACTCATGTTTGTCATCTTGATCGTCAGCGGCATCCTCATGGTGCTGCTCGGGTTTATCGGTGTGTATGTTGGTTATATCTTCCAGGAAGTGAAACGCAGACCAGTCTATTTGTTGAAGAAGAGGGATCAGTGAGCTCAGCCGATAAACCTATTTACACCTTTGTGTTTTTGCGGCACGGAGAATCAATTGGCAATGCTCAATCGCGCTGGCAGGGACAATCCGATTATGCATTGACCGAGCGCGGCCGCGCTCAAGCGCGTGCGCTCGCGAAACGCTGGAAATCCGAAGCTGTGAAATTTGACTTAATTATTGCGAGTCCCCTCGTGCGTGCCAAAGAGACTGCTGAGATCATCGCGTCTGCTTTGGATGCAAAAATTGAAACAGCTCCAATCTTATTGGAACGCAATATTGGTGAGATGGAAGGAATGACAGCGGAAGAGGTGCGAAAGAGGCCTCAGCCTCCCTATGTAACTCCCTATGATCCAATTGGTGGCGAAGGAGAGGGAGATTGGGCCTTGTTCCTGCGCGCGGGTCAGGCATTGCACGATCTTGTGCGCCGACCTCCAGGCAGTTATCTGATCGTTTCGCATGGCGGACTTCTCAACCAGCTAATGAATGCGATCATTGGCATTGCCCCGCATGTTGACCCATCCGGGGTGCGCTTTCGTTTTGAGAATACCGCGTTTGCGCGCGTCATCTATTTTCCGCATCAGCATCGCTGGGCAATTGATACGGTAAATGACCGCGCCCATCTGAAATCCCTCCAATAAAGTGAAATCATGACATTATCGGAATCAGCCAGTCATCTCAATGGCAAGACACTTGCACCTGTCGCAAGTGCAGGTGTGAAAGTGCTCACATTTGGGGCTGGCGCCATTGGGACGTATTTCGGAGGCAGCCTCGCGCTGGAAGGTCATCAGGTTGTTTTTGTGGAAAAGCCAACAGTCGCGGAAGACCTGCATGAACGCGGCCTACGGCTCGATCTGACTCTGGATAAACGACGGCAAACGAAGGATGCCTCTCGAGTCGATCCCTCTTCTTTTGTCATCGCCTCCACCCTGGAAGATGCGCTCCGTTATGGACCTTTTGACGTGGCTCTGTTTGCCCTAAAGTCTTTCGACACTCAGGCCGCGTTGGAAGGCATGAGGCCCTTTGCAGACAAAATGCCACCCATCCTTTGTTTATCGAACGGCGTTTCGAATGAACCTGCTATTGCAGAAGCACTCGGAAAAGAGAAAGTCATCACTGGTACGGTGACAACTGCTGTTGGTCGCCGCGGCGCGGGTGATATTGTCCTTGAGCGTTTACGGGGTGTTGGTGTTGCCAAAGGACATCCGCTTTCTGAAAAACTGAACAATGCATTAAATGGTGCTTATCTCAACTCGCAATTGTTCGACGATGCGAATAGCATGAAATGGTCAAAGATGCTGACAAACTTGATGGCGAACCCAACCTCTGCGATTTTGGATATGACTGCTGCCGAAATATTTGCAAATAAGGATTTGTATAGACTCGAAATCGAAATGCTGCGTGAATGTCTGGCAGTGATGAAAGCGCAAGGTTTTGAAGTTGTCGATTTGCCTGGCACACCTGTCCGTGCCTTAGCCTTCGCGACAAGATTGCCGTTGTGGCTCTCCAAGCCGTTGCTCGGACGTGCAGCGGGTGCAGGGCGAGGCGGCAAGATGCCGTCCTTTCACATTGACTTGCATTCCGGGCGCGGCAAAAGCGAAGTGGAATATTTGCACGGTGCAGTCGTGCGTACAGGCCAGAAGTGCAATGTGCCGACTCCTGTAAACAAAGTATTGACTGAAACCCTGGTAGCGTTGACGAACAAAGAAATCCCACTGGAAGAGTTTGCACACAAACCAGAAAATTTATTGTCAAAAATTAAAAACAACTGATGTCATTGCGAGGAGCCACGGAGTGGTGACGTGGCAATCTCATCGTTTATGGAAATAATTACTAGGAGGTTATTTGAGATTGCTTCGGGCTACGCCCTCGCAATGACGTGATAGGAAGAACGATGGACGAAAAAATTAATCTTGTATCCCCGCGCTCATCTGTAGAAATTCAGCTGTCGGATGGGCGCGTGTTATCTGGTCCGCGTGGAGCGAAGGTGGGTGAATTCCTGGAAACGCTGGAATATAACGCGCAATTGATCGCCGCGGTTGTCAACGGCGACCTCCGTGAATTGACGTATCCAATTAACATCGAATCACGGGTGATTCCTGTCACCATGTCTGACCCGGACGGCGCACGCATCTATCGGCGCTCATTGACATTTTTGCTCGAGATGGCATTCACAGATTTATTTCCTGATGCAACTCTTTTTGTCGATCACGCGGTCGCCTCGGGTGGGTATTATT
>DASWEH010000471.1:0-13647 GCA_036394895.1 Anaerolineales bacterium | reverse complement strand
GATGGATTGGTGGATGGCGTGGAAGTAGAAAACCGCATGAATCCGCTTGACCCTGATATGGATAAGGATGGCGTGCCCGATGGTCAGGAAGTGAATCAGGGAACTGACCCGTTCTTCCCCGAACAACCCGATATACCGGCTGACCTCGAGAACCAGGTCAGCGATTTTCTGACGCGTGCCATTGAATTGCAGATCGAGGCTTATCAAAAAGGAGATGCATCTATTGCAGCGGACGTTCTTTCAGGGCAGGTGCTGAACGATCTCGCTGCAGATATCGATTCACTCAACCAGCAGGGTCTGGTCTCCATTTCAGAAATCGATTACTATCAGAGCTATATCAATGACATCCGCGTGATCAATAATTCTCAGATCGAGGTCGATACGTGCGAAGTATGGACGACCAGCACCTATCAACAATCGGATGGTCAATTGGTTAACAGCACTGACCCCACATTGTTACCTCAAACGATTACCATTCAGCAGCAGAACGGAAACTGGTTCATCACCAATGTAAACTTTTTGGATGCGCCTGCATTTTGTAATAGTTAGATTCTCGTCATTGCGAGGAGGGTTGAGACACGTTAGTGTCGAAACCCGACGACACTGGCACCGCACGCCAGTGCAGGTGAGCAATCTCAGGTACGACTAACAAGCAAGAAATTGAATGTGAGATTGCTTCGTGGCGCTGATAGCGCCGCTCGCAATGACGGGTCATAGGATAGACATGAGCAAACTCATTGCAATCGTCGGGGCAAGCGGAGTTGGAAAAACTGCGCTTGTCTCCGCGCTTGCAAAAACCCATGAGCCTGCCCTGAGCCCAGTCGAAGGGTTTGATACCGCCTACGAACAGCATGTAGAACGTCCTTTTCAAAGTCTCTTCAAGAGTGATCCACGCTATGCACTGGCAAACCAGATCGATTATTTTTTATTACGCGCCGAACAGGAAAAGACATTACGAGCCTCACCTCAGATTGGATTAATCGATGGTGGACTTGACCTCGACTTTTATGCTTTCACCCGTCTCTTTCACAAGAGAGGCCTGCTCACGGACCCGGAGTTCGATCTCTGCCGACGCGCCTATGAGTTCATACGTGAACATTTGCCGCGCCCGGAACTGATCATCCGCTTGTGCGCGGACGAGAGCACGGTAACCAGCCGATTATCCACGCGTGACCGCATCAACATCGCCACGGCAGAAGATACGACTCTGTTTAATTCATTTCTGGATCAGTGGCTTAACTCCATTCCATCTGATCAAAAACTAGAGCTGGATGTTTCGAAGGAAACCTTGGGATACGAAAAAAGCATAGGCATTATTTTAGATAGAATCAAAGTATTTTAATAGGCTCTAAGCGCCGCGCTCCCTGGCACCACCCGCCAGGGCAGGTGTGCGTGCGGCGCTGGTATTGCTATGTAATCGCCGCCGTCCCACAGGGATGCTGCGCAAAGGACGGCGGCTCGAGCACTGTAAAGGAACAATTCATGGATCCATCCACGTTTAACTATCTATCATCGAGGAGAGAACGATATGCGAACTTTAAAGGTAGCCTTATTACTGGTCGGCATTGTTCAACTTGTGCTTGCGGCGGGTTTCTTCTTCCAACAGCCCTGGGCAAAAGCACTCTGGCCTGTACCCGATACGCCGTTATCGTATGCCTTCATCGCTGCCATCCTGGCTGGAGGTGCAGCCCCACTGATCTGGATAGGGCTCTCCGAAACCTTCGGCGCGCTGATGGGCTATGGACTTGGCTTTGGCATTATGTACGCGGGGATGGGGCTTTCTGCATTGCTTTTCTTTCTCAGAGATCAAAACCCAAAGTTGGCATGGTTTGCCCTCGTGATGGGGGTAGCTACTGTGCTATGTGGGATCCTTTTCTTTCGCAGGCGCGACACCTTAGAGGAAAGCCAGCGGACGCCGCGCATCGTACGGATGGCATTCGCCCTTGAAGTCGTGGTACTTGCAGGCGCCGGCCTATTGTTGATCCTCAAAGTTCCCAACACACTGCCCTGGAAGCTAAGCTCCGAGTCATCCGTATTATACGGATGGGTATTCCTGGGACTGGCATTCTATTACCTGTATGCTGTTTTGAATCCAAAATGGATCCATGCGCTGGGTCCCTTGTTGGGTTTTCTTGTTTATGACCTGGTGCTGTTCTCGCCCTTGTTCGCCCGCTTTGGTAATCTACAGCCGGAACATGTACGTGGTCAGGTGTCTGCCTCGATTATTATCCTTTTCAGCGCCGCGCTCGGCATTTACTATTTGTTCGTAAACCCAGGCACTCGCCTAGGCATGGGGTCCAATTTCAAGAGGAGTTGAGTATGAAAAGAAGAGCCTTCCTACATTTTTTATACATCGCCACTGTATTATTTGCAGTAGCTTGTGTCCCTCTCACACCCACCGGAGAACCGACTGCTACGCCGCAGGGCGCGGACAATACGGTTACACCCACCGCCTTTGTCCCAGCCACAGCGACATTTACGCCGGAAGCACCTCCTACAACCGAGGTGCCTTCCACACTCACTCCACCACCTTCCTCTTCACAGCAGTTCCTCGCCTATATCAGGGACGGACAGTTATTGGTCACCGATGTGACGAACAATGTCCAGGGCGGCACAACCCAATACAGCCTTGCGGGTCAAAGCGATCAGGTAACAGACTTGGTCTGGTCACCGTCGGGCGAGTTCGTTGCTTTTGTAGCCGCGCCCCAAGGCGATGCACATGTCTTCTATATCTTTGCCCTCGGGCAAAGCTCGCCCACGGACCTGGGTCCAGGTAGCGCCCCTGCCTGGTCGCCGGATAGTACCTCCATTGCTTACGTGGGTGGCACCAATCCGGATAACAATATCTGGATCACGACCATTGATAACCCTGCTCCGCGCCAACTTACGTCTGAGACTAATTACGCCTGGGGACGCCCCGCCTTCACGCCCGATGGACAATCGCTGGTCGTTGCAGGCGCAAATCGCAATGATATGGGCGCGCAAGGCAACACCACGTTCACCTTGGAATATCTGGAATTGGATGGCAGCGGCATCCGCACACCGTTACCGGGTGCAACACCAATGAGTGGCGTACGTCTGCCCCAGGATTTGAGCTTCTCACCGAATGGCACATCGCTGGCATTCTCCACGTCCTCGCATGTGAACGCCTGTGCCTCGCCTGGCGCTTATTACGTGATCAATACAGGCGGTGGTGCTCCTCAGGAAGTGGTCAGCCCATCTCTGAGAGCCGCCATTGACCCGAACGCAGAACATTATCATGTAGGTCTCAGTTATGACTGGGCTCCGGCAAGCGATGCAATTGTCGCTCTTGGGAACGTAGTTGATTGCAATCTGAGCGGACCCACGCCAGGTCAGGTGATCGCAGGTCCACAGATGTCCATTATCGGCTTTGACGATAGCGAGCGTACCATCATCCCCGGCTTCTTCTATGGCATCAGCATGGATCGGACGGGGAACCTGATCGCTGCCGCGCACTTCCAGAATGGCTTCCAGGATCTGAACCCGAATGTGGAGATTTACTCGGCGCAGACCGGTCAACTCGTCCTACCACTGGGGCCGGGCAATACCGCACAGTTCCAGCCTTAAAAGGCTCCTCCTGCCCCAAATCCGACAGAAAAGTTAGGATATACATTCAAGCAGGTGAACGCTGCGCTAGAAAGGAGAGCATAAGTTTTTTCATTCATCACCACCCGCTAGCTTGGAACAACGCCTGGAATAAACTGTTTGCCTCATCGACTGTCATCGGGCGGGAGCGGGCATAATCCACAAACTGGATCGGCAATAATTCTGTACTGATATGGCGCCCATCATAAAAAACATGACGGTCGATCAATCCCTGCCGACAGGCTTCACACAGGCCATATTGGTCGAAAAACAAGTTCCCAAGACCATAGTGAATGAAGGAACCATTTAAGAATTCCATGCCCTGCGGCTGATGTGCCTGACTTCCACTGACGATGACTGCTCCTGCTTCCGCCATTTGGCGAAAGTCTCGCTGCTGGTCAGGCTGCGCAAGATAAGTGTAATATTCGTGATGTTGAAATGTGGCGATCACAAGATAGCCGTCCTGTTTGAGACGGCTGATTTCGCCTGCCATCCAGTCCATATCACAGAGCGCTGCGCCTGGGTTGGTCTCGCCTGCTTGTGCGAAGGAACCGCCTTTCTCATTGCAGCCGATAAACGCAATCCGGTTGGTATTGTTCTCGATCAATAACGCTTTCCGTCCATCCGCCAGATTGGCTCCGCCTCCATAATAAAGCCAACCCCGTTCCCGGTACAGATCGAGGGTATGAAACATCGCCTCGGTGCCCCAATCTTGGAAGTGATCACCGGTCAGTTCCACCACATCCGTACCGACATCTTCAAGTAATTGAATATAAGCATCTCGGCTACAAAACCGGATTTCTGCCTGGGTCGGGTTGGGATAAGGGCAATCTTCGGCAAAGGGCACCTCATTACTGATGTGAGTGATATCCGCGCTGAGCAACCATTCACGGATGTCCTGACCCGGATACGTGATGCCGTGTTTTTCCATTTCATACGCGGTGGCACGCACTAACGCTGTGACACCCGTCATGGCGACAATCGTCATCTTATGCGGATCGAGATTGGAAGGGGGAATCTCAAAATTGCTTTTGATCAGCGCAATCAATTCCTGATCACCGTTCAGCGAGATGGAGATTTTTAGCCGATAGTTTTCCAGATCAAAGTCTTTGTGGATAGGCGATAGACCGTCAACGGGGAGGACTTTCCAACGCGGTTCCAAGGATTCGAAGGGCACAATCGCCAACGCGGGTGGGTGCGCCCAGGCATAATCCATCAATTCATTCTTCGCCATTACCTGTACGCTGGTGCCTGCCGCCGGACCCCAAACGGCGCTGAACATGTCATAGGTGTTTTGATCCATCAGTAGCGGTTGACTTCCAAAGATGCCCAGGGATCCGCCTTGCCAACCCAAAAGCAGGTCATCCCCGGAGAGTCCTTGAATGGTGGAAGAGAATGGAGTCACGAGTGCATACACCCACTGGCTGATCAAGTTTTGTTCCCCCACTTCCAAATTAACGTTCGCCGTTGTTGCATCAGGAACAAATAATGCTCTCAACGGATCCAGGGTCCCACCTAAGATTTCCGCAAGATAAGGAGGTATCCAAACAGAGACGTGGATGACCTGAGGGCTTGGTATGGATATAGAATTGGGTATGGCCTCGGATGTGGATGCCTCCTGGTTTCTCTCTGGCTTTGGTATGTCAACGAAAGCCATGTTGGATGGAGTCGGCGTTGCCGGTTTTGCACAGCTCGAGAAGATCAGCGCGCACAGGATCACAATCACAGAATGCCGCATAATGTACTTTACTTCATATTTGAATATCAAGCTACAAATCCATGTAAAAAATTAACGTATTAAAGAGACAAGTGGTAAACACGGGTTATGCCGGTTAGAGCGATTGTTCACAGTTTTTCAAGAGATAAAGTAGACCAAACTTGCTTCGGGCTATCCCCTGCAAATTATACGGTTTTCTGTGGGAGGCAACAAACCTACTTAAAAGCTCTTTGCCCCGTCCGTCGCACAGCCGCCGAGGATTGCGTAGCATTCCCATGGAACGGCGGCGGGAGCAACAGAAGTAGCTCCACAACGATTGGTGCTAAAATGAATTTGAACGAGCAACACAATCCCTTTGCTTGAGGTTATGAATGCTTAGGAAACAAGCTGGCGATCCGGTGGAGCTGCCGCACAAGCAGGCGAACGAAAAGTATCTGGAGCACCAGTATTGTGAAATCGCCAGGGAGGTTTATCAGACCATTCATACATCGGGCTTGGACAAATTCACATTTTCTCTGATCGATTCATCCTGGAATGACTTGAATACCGCCCTTCGTGAGTTGGAACGCCTGCCCGAGGAGACAATTAAAGAACTGATGGAGGTGATCGAGGGCCTCACCGAAGCTCGGAATGAGTTGCGGCTGGCGCGCTTTCTCTTCGATGTGGAAGAAATCAATGCAGTCTATCGTCTTATCATGCGAAATCGAGCTGTTTTAAGGGGCGAGCATATTCTGCACAGGGTAATCAAGGTTTGGCCGTTACATTCTTCCTCAAAAGACACTAAGGGTGTTCGGTATACAGTGTGACGCCTCGCCAGCAACACGAACAGGTTCGATCAATAAGGTAGACTGTAAGTATGGACAATCCAGTGCAACTTAAATCGCAGGGACACGTACATAAATCAAACGTTGTTCGATGGCTAGCGGGTTCACTCATTGCTTTGTTCCTCATCGCACCAGTGGCTATCTATGCCTGGAGGTACCTGTATAACCCTTGTGAAGTGGAGGCTGTAAAGGAGGCATCTGCCATCCTGGATATTCAGATGAAAACATATGATGGTGTCTACCAGGTTGCAGTCACTGCCTCTCGAACGTCGCCTGATCACCCGGTTATCACGCTGCAACAGATCTTCATGGATACCCAAGAGATTGCTGTGCCTGTTTGTATGAAAACGGCAAAAAAAGAGTTGATCAACTATATGGGAACTGTGATTCTCGCCTTCCGGGCATACCGGGCAGGGGAAGCAGACGCAGCCATATTGGACTTGCTCAAACAGTCCGATGCGCAGTATGCAAATTTCAGGGCGGAATTGAAAGCGATCGACAAGTGCGCGCCGTTCTGCATTCCGTAATAGTAAAATGGTTTGGTGGATATCCAACATTTCATGGCAAAGGAGAATAACAATGGCAGATGTAATCGACTATCAAATCTTTGGGGATGACCTGCAGTTAGTGGAGGTCGAACTTGACCAGGGCGAGGGCGTGCGCGCCGAAGCAGGGACGATGACGTACATGGAAGATGGCATCGAGATGCAAACTGGCATGGGCGGCGACGTGTTCTCCGGGTTCAAACGCATGTTCACGGGAGAGAGTTTCTTTATCACCACGTTCATGAACAACGATCAACGCAAACGACATGTGGCGTTTGCCGCACCGTATCCGGGAAAGATCGTGGCATTCGACCTGGACCAGTTCAATGGACAAGTCTTATGCCAGAAAGATTCCTTCCTGTGTGCAGCGCGCGGGACCGAGATCGAAGTTGCCTTTACGAAACGCCTGGGGGCTGGATTCTTCGGTGGGGAAGGCTTTATCCTGCAACGCCTGACCGGGAATGGGTTGGTCTTTGTCCACGCCGGCGGTACCATCATCGAAAAGGATCTGGCTGCCGGGGAAACCCTGCGCGTGGACACCGGCTGCCTGGTGGCCTTTGCCACCACGGTCGATTACGACATCCAGTTCGTGGGAGGCTTCAAGAACGCCCTCTTCGGCGGCGAAGGATTGTTTCTTGCCAAGATGACCGGTCCGGGCAAGGTCTATTTGCAGAGCCTGCCCTTCTCGCGCCTCGTGGACCGCATCAAGCGCGGGATCACATTTACTCAATCTGGCGGTGAGCAGAAGGGCGTGGCTGGCCTCGGCGGCGATATCCTCAAGAATATCATCAGTGGAAGTTGAGCAAACGCAGCCGTGCGAAGCATTTTTAGGAACAGACTTTAGAGCTAGCCGTGTTGCATGAGGTTGTTGCCGCACTTATTATCCAATCCCAGAGGATTTTGCTGGGTCAACGCTCTGCAACCCGCGAGTTTTATCCTGATGTCTGGGATGTGTTCGGCGGGCACGTGGAAATGGGTGAACAACTCCATGAGACATTAGTCCGCGAGCTACAGGAGGAATTAGGGATTACTCCTACGGGGTGGACTTATCTGGAGACAATCAAGCTTTCTGCTACCTCCGCACCTCATGAACCATCCAATCAGTTGATTCTCCATCTGTATCTTGTCACAGATTGGATAGGAACGCCAGCGAACCGCCAACTCAACGAGCACAGCACAATTGGCTGGTTCTCGCTGGCTGAAGCAATACAATTACAACTCGCGGACCCAAGTTATCCAATACTTTTTACGCGATACCTTAATCAATAACTACAGTGATGTTACTCGTGAGACTTATTGGTAGTTTCGAGAAATCGTTGTGCGGTTTGGAGCAGCTCTACAACGTACTTAATGATGATCGCGACGGTCGAAAGGGCAAGAGGCAGGCTGAGATAGAGAATTGTCTCGCCGATCCAAAGATAGAGCAGCGTGAGACCTACGCCGATCCAAATAGAATTGCACCATTCACAGGAAAACAGTTCGTAAAGGCCTAAGTCGCGACAGAACTTGTATCGATTACACCATTGCTCGGCGCGCTGGCGAAGTCGTTTGAATATCAGCCAGGGACCATCCTCGTTGGCAACGAGCGATGCAAGCCTCCAGGCGGCAAGCCCAAGATAGAAGAATATGGTAAGTGACATCGGGTATTCCTTTTTAATGGATAACGATATTCGATGCCCCGATATTCCCTGAAGAGGCTAAGGGTTTACCCTAATAACATTTGTACGGACAAATAAAGCTCGCTCGCCCGATATAGAAGACCCTAAGGGATTCCTTTGTTATCAGCTACGATCTCGAGCAAGCTCTCCTTGCTTATCAGCACACGGGTGAATGGGCAATCCCTTAGGGTCTTATAATGGTTACAGATGACAAACTTCCAATCGAATGATCCTCTGCACGGCATTACGCTGGAGATGATCCTCAATCAACTAGTTCAGCAATATGGCTGGGTCGAGTTGGCAAAACGGATCCCAATCCGCTGTTTTATCAACGAGCCAAGTATCAAATCCAGTTTGAAGTTTTTGCGGCGCACGCCCTGGGCGCGCAAGAAGGTGGAAGAGTTGTATTTGGCGTCAATTGCAAAATAAACAGTAACTATCCATAGGGCTTTTCGACCAGGTCATTGACACCAAAGATCCGCTCGTAAAATGACAATAACGCGTCCGCCTTCAGCCGAAATTTTAGATCGGTATCATCCCAAGCCGATTTTTGTTCCAGATATTCAAGATGTGCGACGAAACGTTCACGAAAATTCGAATACGACGAATCAGGCAAAAGTGCCTCCAGCTCATGGATGATTGCTTTCGCCTGTTCGATTTCCATGAGTGCCTCCGGTAACGGAGTGGTTTCCTCGAGAACCTTTTTGAGCAGTTTACACTTATAGGTGCGACAAAAATGTGGATAGTGAGGGGATGAATAGATCGTACACTGTCCTTGCCAGAGCGGACAAGGCTGGCTAAATCCCCGCTGACGAGGAACGGACCGAAATACATTTAATCCCAGTGCCTCAGCGGAGTCCAGCTCAGCCGACCTGAGTTTGGTCCAAATGAACAAATGACCAGTGCAGCACAACCCACAAGACTTGCACAAAATATTCCCCGGCGATCCGTTGGTTCCTATAATATCAGTCATGCTGGGAATCATATCCTAGTAGGAGCGACTCTACAATGCCATATATGGTTATGGAAAGCATCAATTCTTCCACATATGCAGTTGATTATCGTCTTGCCATGCTGGATGTGGATCAGAAATGCGGTCAGGCAACCTCAGGCACCTATGCGGCTTGTGAGCAGATGATCCAAATGTCCTTTATGGTGATGCAGCTTGGCACTCTGGATCAAATTCTTGAACGGTTTGAAAAGAACGGACGCCTGACTCGTAAGGAGCACCAAAACCTGCTCAAACGCGCCAGGCAGGTATGGGACAAGGATTCATAAATTAGACTTATCGGTAATAAAAAAACGTCCCGACACTTGCACCTGAACGTGAAGCGTTCAGCTTCAAGTGCAGGTGAGGTTTCCACAAGGCGTTCAGATTGCTTGAAATCAACCTTCGGGACGGTGCTGGTATGTTATTTCCGATAATGTATATTATTCCGGTTGAGCCTACCATGCTGCGGGCCCCTGAAGTCGGTGAACTTCAGGGGCTTTTTCTTTGATCGAACGTTATAGCAGGCGTAAAATGGGATGGAGAATTCAACATAACAGGAGACAGCATGGAATACCGTGAACTTGGGCGTACAGGCTGGAAAGTATCAACGATCAGTTTTGGCGCGTGGGCCATTGGAGGCACATGGGGCGATGTGAAGGATGAAGAGTCACTGGCAGCATTGCATCGGGCACTCGATCTCGGTGTGAACTTCTTCGATACCGCCGATGTCTATGGGGATGGGCGCAGCGAACAACTACTGGGGAAACTGCGCAAAGAAAGAAGTGAGAAATTCTATGTTGCCACCAAGGTGGGGCGCAGATCGAATCCGCATATTGCCAGTGGATATACCAAGGCAAACTTGACGGCGTTTGTAGAACGCAGTCTGCAAAATCTCGATGTGGAGGCACTCGACCTCCTGCAATTGCATAGCCCACCTACTCAGGTCTTTTACATGCCTGAAGTATTCGCCGTGTTAGATGATCTGGTAAAGGCGGGTAAACTGCGCTACTACGGCGTGAGCGTAGAAAAAGTAGAGGAAGCACTCAAGGCAATCGAATACCCCAACGTGCAATCCGTGCAGATTATCTTCAATATGTTCCGTCAGCGTCCGCTCGATCTGTTCTTCGGGGAAGTGCAGCGGCGCAAGATTGGAATACTGGCACGCGTCCCGCTTTCCTCGGGTATGCTCACGGGAAAAATGAGCCGTGAGAGTACGTTTGAACAAGACGATCACCGGCAGTTCAACCGACAAGGAGAAGCGTTCGACCGTGGCGAAACCTTCTCCGGTCTGGATTATGAGATTGGCTTGCAAGCCGTGGAGGAATTGCGTGCCCTCATCCCGGCAGGCATGAGCATGTCGCAAATGGCGTTGCGCTGGATCCTCATGTCGCCGGCGGTCACTTGCGCAATCCCTGGCGCAAAACGTCCCCCTCAAGTAGAGGAAAACGTCAGCGCTGCCGACTTGCCCCGCTTTCGGAAGAGACGATGAGCCAAGTTCACGAAATCTATACGCGGCTTGTGCGCCCGCATGTGCATCATTATTGGTAATAACGTTTCCATTCACCTCATCTACACGACATGAACAACCTTAGAACTATCTCCCAAATCATCGAACCGCAGATCGCCATCGAAGGGGCGGGCGTCAAACTGCGCCGCTCGATTGCGCCACGCGTTAGCAATGAATTCGACCCCTTCCTGCTCTTCGACCACTTTGCTTTCAACGATCCTCTCGAAGGACCCATCCGTGGCTTCCCCTACCATCCACACCGCGGCATCGAGACCGTCACCTACATGCTCGAAGGCTCCACGGCTCACCGTGATAGTCTCGGCAACCAAGGTCTAATCGGTCCTGGCGATGTGCAGTGGATGAGCTCGGGTCGTGGCATCCTCCACGAGGAAATGCCACGGCGCGGTCCAAGCGGGAACATTTATGGCTTCCAGCTTTGGGTCAACCTCCCTTCTCATCTCAAGATGTCAGAGCCCCGCTACCAGGAAGTGACCGCTGCCACCATACCCACCTTTGAAAAGGATGGGGTCAAGATTCGCGTCGTCGCAGGGACAGTGGAACACGTCACGGGTCCTGTTTCCGATACACTTGCGCCTGCGCGCAGTGCAGGTGTTGCCGCTTCACCTCTTTACATGGACGTGGAGCTTGCTCCGAGTCTCGAGTGGGAGTTCCCCATCCCGGTTGGGCACACCCTTATCACATACGTTTTCCAAGGCGAGGGAGTCTTTTCGGGCGAAACAATCGACGCCGTGAAAATGGTCAAGTTTGGGAACGCAGATGGCGACCATATCACCGTCAAGACCGAGAATAGTCCTGTGCGCTTTATGCTGATCGCCGGCGCGCCGTTCAAGGAACCGATCGTCCCTTATGGTCCCTTCGTGATGAATACGCTTGAAGAAATTCAACAGACGCTGCAAGAATTGCGCAACGGAACGTTTATCAAAGCGTAAATTCCCTTTCCCCAATTTATCAACCTTGCGAAGGCTTCGAAGCCTTCGCAAGGTTTTTGCTTAAATGACTCCTATCTCCTTCAACGCTTTTATAGCAATCCCCACCCCAATCGCTGAAACGAATAACGCGCTCAACACGGGCAGGAAATGGATAATCCTTCCCTGGGCTGGGAAACGATTGAAGATCCGTCCTGCATAAATAAACATCATCCCGATTGCGGTCAGCGCGCCTGCCAGCCCCAGGCTAAATGCCAAAACTAATATCAGACCGAAGCCAATCCGGTTCAAGGCGATCGCGCCGAGTAACACTACTAACGCAGAAGGACAAGGAATGAGTCCGCCTGAAATACCGAGTGCCAGTAAACTTCGCCAGGTGACAGGTTCCCCGTCGGTGCCGGGAGGCAAATGAGAATGATCAGCATGAGCGTGGTCAGGCTCATGCTGCCCATGATCGTGGCTATGTGGATGAGCGTGCACGTGATCATGCGCATGAAATTGTCCCTGCGAAGAACCAACTATAAATTTATGCTGATGACCAACAACTTCCGCATGTTCATATTGCAAAACGGGAGGTGTCAATTCTCTTGATTTTGTAAGATCGACTTTGAGTTTCCGAAGCCAGCTTGCCGCCTCCGAAGACTTAAATCGACTTATCAAAAGATTGATCCCAATCCCAACCACAAACAACCCGGAAAGCAGGCTCAGCCACGGAAATAACTTTTCAGGGACGATATATTGAGCGGCAAAGAGCGTGATCAATCCAAGAGCAAACACTCCGAGGGTATGCGTAATGGTTGTGGTCAACCCCAGGTACACCGCGTGTTTCATTGTGCCGCGTGAGCCGACCAAATACGCGCCAACAATCGTTTTGCCATGACCGGGGGTCATGGCGTGCATCGCACCCCAAACGAAGGAAATGAGAAGGGCAAACAAAATAGTGGGGAGAGTTAGATTTTGTAATGTGATGAGTTGAGTGAACTTATCGCTGCGGCTGCCAGCCAAAGAGGGCACTGATGAAGCCGTATTCGTCGAATTATTTTGCGCAGGAGCTGCAAGAGCATCAATACCAAGTTTGATCTGCCGTTGGTCTAATGGATTAGACAGAAGATCCTGGGGATAGGAAGTGAGACGATTGCTGATACTTGTGGAAGAAAAGTCGCCGTTCAAGCTGACGCCGTCCACGGTGACGACAATCTCGCGCCAGCCGATCCGCTCGCTGTAGGAGTTATCCGCGAAGGACAGACTGGTCATTTGCCCTGCAATGGCGGCACTGAACTCACAGATTAGTCGAAGCGTCGGTAAACCACCTGCGCCCGCCGGGAATTCAACAGAGGAAGAGGTGAGAGTTAAGCCTAGTGGTTTCTTGTTGACGAGCAAATTCAAATCTGGTTGGAGCGAGATACATTTATCTGCATGATAGCCCGCGGCTTCTGAAGCATCTGCCACGCCATTTCCATTTGCATCAAATGCAGTGATCTCCTGGAAGGCAGGGATCTCCGCCATGTCGATCACAAGGTCAACTCTGATGGCGTCAGGCTGCACTTGCAAGCCCGCGTAGTGATTAATGGTGAAGTTACCTAATGGATGTGCAAACGCCACCGGGACAAAGACAAAACAAATTAGCAGGGTGAATGCCACAACCGCTAGACGTCTAAACTTTTTCATGAAAGCCTCTTGGTTTTCTTCTTATTCAATTCTTCATCTGAGTGTAAATATCAGTCAGAGTAAAGCGGGCAATGGGAGCCTGCATAAGATCGAAGTGAGGGTTGATTGCCAACGCTCGTGAAAGCATTTGTGCTGCCTGCTTATCTTCGCTGAGTGAGTGGTATATCATCCCAGCGTGGTAATA
>DASWEH010000470.1:0-21424 GCA_036394895.1 Anaerolineales bacterium | reverse complement strand
GACAGCAAGTTATCTTGGTGTAATCTTCTTTTCGTGGCTGGCAGTACGAAGAAAAGAGAAGAGGTAGTGGAGTCCAAAGCGGCGCCGTGGCACTATGGCGACATCTCCTGACTTTGGTGCTTTGGTACTATAAAAGCAACGACTGGTCCCACAGGGATGCTACGCAAAGTCGTTGGACTCCTATTTGGTTGGTCTTAATACCAAATGCCCTTCAGCTTGCGATGTGATTGACTGCTGATCCCAAAGCATTGCATAATACTGAATATTTGCCCACATGGGAGCCATATCAACGTAGTGTGGATGATAAGCATGTCCCGACTGTCCGGTCGTGTGAACTGTCACGGAATTGTTCAAATCTCCCAAATCGACGATCATGCGCATGGAGGGAAGCCAGTTGGTTTCGTAGCCATCTATGACTGACCAGCCCGTTGCATTGACAATTGCCTCACCACCGCTCGTGGGAAAAGGACCGCGGTTGAATAATGCTTCAATTGGTGAAACACCTGATTCGCCAAGAGTGCTATTTCGAAATGTAGACGCGTGCATCTCTCCCCATTTCCAATTCGCAGAATTTTTACCGAACATTTCTTCAAGTTCCGCAACACCTTGCTCGAAGGATTTCCGGATCATTTCGCCGCGCGTTTCTCTTACATCGGTTGTGGTTTTGTCATCCCACCACGTGCTGCTCTCCTCAAGCTGACGCATGATCTCATTCCAGCGTGAGCCTCCATCCGGAAAGTAATGTTCATCCGGTATCTCGTCATTAAATGTGTTTTGCAGTAAGTGACGCCAGAAGGCTTCAAAGACGGCTGCTGCAGAAGAGTCTGCTCTGGCCTGAAAATCCCAATCTTTGAGCAGCTTTTGTGCTTGCGCCTCATTGTTAGAGAGTTCATCCAATTCCAAAAGCATCGGCACATAGATGGGTCCGTTGGCATCAAAGGAATCGCCTTGGATGGATTGTATATAGGCAATATCAACCTTTGTTGGCGCGTTTTCGACCAAATCGAGGATACGTTGTGCGCGGAAGCCGTAATCCCAATCGCGTGTAATCAGATAAGGATAATCCCACGGCTGGCAGCGATTATTGGCTGTGACAATATAGCCTTCTGGTGGATTGAATGTGTAAGGCAATTCCTCGAATGGAATATAACCTGTCCATTCATATTCATCGGTCCAACCCTGGACTGGCAGAGTGCCATCTCCATTCGCGCGCATCGGAATATCACCGGGCATCTGATAACCAATATTTCCATCTACGTCAGCGTACAAAAGATTTTGTGCAGGCACATGAAAATTCTTCGCGGCCGCGCGGAAATCCTCCCAATTCTGGGCTTTATCGAATCCCCAAATCGCTTCGAACGGAGTCGAAGGGGCTAGGGCTGTCCATTTGAGCGCGATGACATATGGATCAGGTAGCTCAATTCCTGCACGTTCTTTGAATGGTACAAAGTCTGGAAGGTTATCTGGATTTTCGTTTTTGAGGGGACCAAGGGCTTCAGACACGACAGGCCCATGCCTCGTTATGCGGACAGTTATCTCTACTGGATCTCCTCCAACAACTTGAATGGTTTCGATACGAGTTTCAAAATCCACCCATTGACCGTTCACTTCATATTGATTCGAGTTTTCTGGATTGAGGCGTTCAATATATAAATCCATTACATCAGGCCCTACGTTTGTAAAACCCCAAGCAACTCTGTCATTGTGTCCGATGATAACTCCAGGTACACCAGCGAAGGTAAAACCAGCCACATTGTAGGGACATTCATTTGTCACAGGCTTGCATTCGAGGTGTGCTTGATACCAGATCGAAGGCATTTGAATGCCGAGATGAGGATCGTTCGCCAGCAAAGGCATCCCTGTCACTGTGCGTGAGCCCGAAATGACCCAGGAGTTGGAACCAATTCCGTCACCCACGGGACCCAGCGCGAAGTCCAGAAGGGAAGTATTGTGTTGCAGTGCAGTGAGAGTCTCACTTGGAATATCAAACGCTGAAAGTTGTCCCGGCGCGTTCGCGGTAGTCCCATTCCCAATTTGGTTGACAATCACAGGATGATCTTCCGGATAAGCAGGGTAAAGTTCGGCAACCTGTTGCGGCGTGAGTGTTTTCAAAAGGATAGCCCGTGCGATCTCTTCATCCATATTGCCACGTAGATCCCAAGCCATCGCCTTTCCCCAGGTGAGACTGTTGATTGGCGTCCACAGTTCGATTTTGTAATCAGGGCTGAGCAGACCGACGATGGCGTATTCAAGACTCAGCGCAGTCGTATTATGATTCTTGAGATATGTGTTTACACCCTCCGTATAAGAATCGATAATCGCTTTTGATTCAACGTCCAGTTCCGAATATTCCTGTTCGGCCGTGACACGCCAGCCCAGAGTGCGCAGAAATGTGTCTGTTACAACCTGTCCCTTGCCAAACATTTCAGAGAGCGTACCAGAGCCAATATGCCGCCAAGTGTCCATTTGCCAAAAGCGATCCTGGGCATGGACGTAGCCTTGCGCGAAGAACAGGTCATGGGAGGTCATCGCGTAAATGTGCGGAATACCCATTTTGTCGCGGTAAATGTCTACGGGACCGTTCAAGCCATCGAGTTGAATCTCCCCATCAATTTTTGGAAAGGATTTCGAGGCGACCGTGTTGGGTAGATAACTCTTGAAATAATAAGCGCCGCCTGCAACCAAGATGAGAACGAGAATGACGATCACGCTCAGCCCTCGCAACAGAAATTTACCGATTTTTTTCATTGTTCCTCCGGCGAAAGAGTCTGACACACTTACGTAGAACACGCTTCTATAAAGAAAGAGACGCTCGCAGACGAACGCCTCTTCCTTTTATGTCATTGCGAGGAGCGTTTTGTGCGACGAAGCAATCTCAAACTTATAAGGCGATTGCTTCGTCGTTGCTTCGCTCCTTCTCGCAATGACATGCTATTTGATGTTCCCAAGCAGACGCGGGAACCAATACCATAGCATATCCGCGGCGGGTTTGCCAAAAATCGAGGCAGACTTATCCTGCAAAGCTACAGGCGCAAAATAGCCGCGGCTAATCAATCCGTTGACCCAGGTGCGCGCGTTGATTGCGTTGAACATCGCATCGTAAATGTCCACTTGCTGCTGTAAATCCAGATTGACTGTGCTCAAATCGGGGTTCGGACGGCTCAGCGCGGTCCAATATAAGCACCCTCCACTGCCGTTGGGAATACAGCCCGTCGCCGAATAGGTAGAGGCTGGATACGAAAGCCCAATAATGAACGGCTTATTCACCTGGATCTGGGTAGGTGACATATTCGTATCGAGCAAGCGTCCGGCTTCGGCGAGCATATCTGATTTATTAGGACTAGATTGATCGCTCAATCGTACAAACCATAGCCAATAAACGGCGTCGGTACTTTTTAATATGTTGATCGGTGCAAAGATAACGCTGTTATCGTAAGGGAGCGCGAAGAGGACACTGCCACGGAAGTGCTGCCGGATTTCGGCAATGATATTGAGCCAGCGTGTTTCCGCGTCCGCTGGGACGCCGCTGGCATTGCCGTTTGCAAGTGTCCCTGCCGGAAGAGCCGGAGCGATCCAATCTCCGCCGATGACCAAAGCCTGCGCGCCGGAGAGGTTCGCCAGATCCGCATACTGGATGACAAAGGCTCGATAGTGATCGAACCAGTTATCCCACCATCCAGCATCGCGGGGGGCACTATTCCAGAAATCATTTGAATCCGTCGTGAAGCGGGGCTGAGGGAACAATGCCACATTCAAATTGATGGCGCGCGCCTGTGTGACGGACGTGACCGTATCTGACCAGAACGCGTCCGCGCCAGGCTGTTCGGAAAAGATCAACGGATTATTGCGCACATATGTCCAGGATGGCGTGAGGAAGACCCAGTTGGAGCCAATGGCCTGAATATTTTTTAAAGCATTGGGAATAAATGTTGGCGTACTCGGCTCATAATAGGATTGGAATTCAACGCCGGCCATAAAGCCTGTGCCGCGCGAAGGGATATCTGTCGCGACGAGGGATGGACTGCCTGTCTTTTGCGGCCAGGCCCATTCATTCACCGTATCGAAGATTTCCTGCGGGGCAATGCTGGGAGTGACCATATGACCGCGTGAACTTGGTCCGATGGTTTGCGAGTCGTCGGCTGAGTCGCACTGCGCGTTGCGGCAGTAGCGATAGCCAAATGATCCAACGATATTGAGTGGACCATAGAGTTTATACGCCCATTTATTTGTTCCAGTGGGCCACATTGGGATAGGTGGTGTCCAGCCATAGGGGTTGAACTGGATGTAAATGAGGTCGCCGGTGGGCGTATTTTGTGGCACGGTCACTTCGAACAAGATCGGCGCGTTGGGTCCGGCTTGCCAGGATTGCACAACATCGGTCACGGTCATATTTTGTGCCGGGACGATCAAGTGCCGAGTCATATATTGCCCCGTCGCTGTGAACTCGGAATTCCAGAAGCCATCTCCGAGCGTGTATTTATATTCAATGTCTGCGCCAGCGGGCAGGAAAAGCGAGACCGAATATCTTCCGTCAGGCAGAGGAGTGAGGATCGGCATCCGATCTGCAGAGGTACTCAAGCCGCCGCGTAAATCTGAAAATGTATTGCCAAGCTGAAGCAGATTTCCTGCGATGCGTAAGGGTACCCCAGGTTGCGTTCCCGAGGGGACAGAAACCGTAAAAATAACATTCACCTGTTGAGCAGGCTTCAAGCCGACATTTACTGGCGTGCTTTGGTTTTCAGCGACGGTCGCACCTTGTTGAAACGTCTGATAGGCTCCATCCAGTGCGTAGGCTACAAAATTATGAGCCCCGCCACGCAGACCCATCAATTGAAAGCGGCCAGCGGAATCGGTCTGGGTTTGAACGCCACCCGCTGTCACCATAATATCCGGGATGGGCACACCGGTATCAGAGTTCACCACCGTGCCAAATATGTTACCGGAAAGTGTGCTCACGGGTTTATCTGCCCAACTGTTTACCGTATCCACAACCTGCGTGGGTCCGCTCACGCGCAACAGACGATAGCGAATGCTGGCATCCAGGTTTGTATCTTCGTTGATGCGTGAGGCGCCGCGCCGCACATAGCGATACTTGAGCAATGCCTGGTCTGGAATGGCAAGCGTGGCCGTAAACGTAATGGTGTCTACTGCCGTCATCGGGTAATCAACCGCGTTTAACGCCAGTCCCGTCACTTCATCTAAGATGCTGAGGGCAAGCACTTCATTGGCAGCTAACGGATCCGGCAGGCGCACGGTAAATGTGACCTGGGCGCGCGGCAGGTCAGTGGGCGTGGGGCCGCTTGGAACATTTGTATTGGATGGGCTGGCGGTGGGGAATGTCGGCCATTTGATGAGGGAAATGGCACACGCCTGACTGTTTAGAACAAGAATAAGGATAAATAATAGAAAGCGACGCGAAAAAACAGAACCTGATTTCATAGTCTCTCCTCAGTGCTTCACACGGCAATGTTCGCTCAGTTTAGGATGAGCCCGATTCCGTCAAACAGATGTTTCCATCTCTGGTATGTTTCGTCTTCGCCCGGCGTAGGCGATATAACTCAGACCGATACTGACAAAGTATAACAAGGACATCGGGAGCATCACCAGTCCCATGTTCACAGGATCGATAGTAGGCGTAACAATGGCAGCGATGATCGCGATAATGACAATCGCCAGTCTCCACTGGCGTAGAAGTACCTGGGGTTTGACCAGCCCAATCGAAGTAAGGATGTAAATCACCAGAGGAAATTCAAAGAAGAGTCCAATCCATAGCATGAGACTGGTTACGAAATTGAAGTAATTATTTGCAGTCCAGGCCTGAGGGATGTTTGTGAAGTTTGCCAACCAGGGCAGGGCAGGTGGCAAAAGCAAATAGTATGTGCAAGCCAGTCCCATGAGGAAGAGAATTGTCGCAAGCGGTATGCCAAGCAGTCCCATTTTGCGGTCTCTTGCTTTTAGACCCGGTGCGGCAAAAAGCCATAATTCAAAAGCAAGATAAGGCAACATGATGGCAACTCCACTCATTAAGGCCACGCGCATGTATACGCCAATCCCTTCCGTGACTTGAATAGCCTGTAATTTTTCTAGGCCTCCAACCGGCTTGGCCAGATATTCCATAAGCGGGATGGTGAAATAGAAAGAAACACCTACGCCGATTGCCAACCCGATAATCATGCGCAAAAGATGCATTCGCAATGCATCCACATGCTCCCAAAGACTGGCACGCGCCTCTGCTTCCGAGGCGAGGCTTGAAAATGTATCAATTAACGGTCGGTCTTCTGGAGGTTCCTCGTTGAGAAACTGGCCAATATGGCGCAAGCCGCGGAATGGAAACGCAATTATGTTGAAGAGAAGAATAAATGGAAATGTGATCACCCGCCAGGTTGTATTAAAAAATTTACGCATTTTCATCCAGGTCGTTTTCCGTGGGTTTGGTGGAGGATTCTGGAAGGGAGTTTTCCGTTTCCTTTGACAGAGCCTGTTTGAGGCTTGGAGAAGATACGGGTGGGTTGGAGCGCGGCTCTATGACGCGGCGCAGATCCTTTTCTGCCTCCATTATCTCCATGTTGGCTTCCCTCATTAGGTTGCGCGGCAAACTTCGAAGTTCGTTCGATGTCCTCTGAAAGAGCTTCCAGCTATCCGATTGGATCAATTGATTTAAGAAGCGCCCAATCGTCCTGCCGGCTTTTTGCATATCCTTGGGGCCAAGGATGATGATGGCGATAAGGATGATAAAAACGAATTCAGAAGCACCAATACCAAAAATTTCCATTTTGTTTAATCCTGTCGAGGCTGACCTATCTTAGGACTTTTGAAATGCCTGTTTAATTTCATGTTGATGTTCTGCCAGCGCGCCCAGCACGCCATTGATAAAACGCGGCGCAGAATCAGAACCATATTGTTTTGCCAGTTCCACGGCTTCATTGATGGCCACTTTGATCGGCGTGTCGCCGTACACAGCAAATTCCCAGAGTGCCATGCGCAGGATATTACGGTCGATCGCAGCGATCTGATCAAGCGGCCATTCCGGCGCGTATTTTGCAATATATTCGTCGAGCGTATTAGTAAGAGGCAGAACACCGAAGATGATCTGGCGGGCAAAATCGGATAGCTCATCCGAAAGCGGCATTTCCTCCAATCGTAACTTATATATATCGGCAGGGGGATGCTTTGCAATATCTACTTCGTAAAGGACTTGCAGGGCAAGCGAACGTGCCCTGGTACGGGGTTTCATGCAGATCTGGCCTCTACATCCTTTTCCATATCGATATCTTCAATGTGGATCTCGATCCCACCAATATCCATTCCGACCATTTCCTGAAGGGCGCGCGCAACCTGATGTTGAACGTTCCGGCTTACCTCGCGAATGTTGACATCTTGCTTCAGGATAAGATAGAGGTCTGCCCTCACAACGTTATCTTTCACTTCCATGCGGACTCCATCGCCGATCCCACGCTTAAAAAGACGGTTCACTCCACCCGGAACCTGTGCCATGCGGCTGACGCCTGGCACACTCAAGGCTGACAATCGCGTGATCGTAATCAGCACATCGGGGGAAACTGTCGTTTTGCCCTGTAAGTAAGAATCTGCCATATTTTCTCTGCTTTCCCCTCTCCCTTTCGCGCTGAGTGCTACGCAATCGAAGCGGGGAGAGGTTCGGGTGAGGGTCATTACATCATTGCCATGCCGCCATCCACGCCGAGGACCTGACCGGTAATGAACGCGGCTTGATCTGAGGCGAAAAATGCAACGGCATAAGCAACTTCTTCCGGTTTTGCTTTGCGCGCCAGTGGAACCATTTTCAGTGCCGCTTCGAGGACTTCTGGCGACATGGCATCCAGGATTTCCGTATCGACAAAGCCAGGTGCAATCGCATTGACCGTAATATTGCGCGCTGCGACCTCGCGTGCGAGTGATTTCGTGAAAGCGATCTGCCCGCCCTTGGATGCGGAGTAATTCGTCTGCCCAGGGTTTCCCATCTGCCCGGCGACAGACGACATGTTGATGATACGTCCATAGCGCTTGCGCATCATGTGTTTGACTGCGGCCTTCGAGCAATTGAACGTGGACTTGAGATTGGTGGTGATGACCGAATCCCAATCCGTTTCAGACATCATCATGATGAGCGTGTCTTTGGTGATACCGGCGTTATTCACGAGAATGCTGAGGTCGCCAAAGGTCTCAACTGCAAATTTTACTAATGCTTCTGCTTGTTTGAGATCAGACACATCTGCTTGAAAGGCAGCTACCTTCCCACCTGTTTCCTGGATCTTCTTCACGACCTCATCGGCGGCAGCGGAGGATTTGTTGTAATTCACAACCACGGCCGCGCCGCGCGCCGCGAGTTCCAAGGCAACGGCACGCCCGATGCCGCGTGAGCCACCGGTCACGAGGGCAACCCTATTTTCAAGCGATAATGTCTCTGGCATGTCCTGTTCTCCTCGTGCGGGATTATACATCATGTGTTGTTTGTGAGCCTTGCGGATGTCCGCCTTATAGATTGGGTATCTTCCAAATCAACCTTGCAAGGCTATTAGCGTAGAGTAGCGGATCTAAATCCCAAACCCAAAGCGACGCCCCCTCCCAGCGCGATCAGCGCGGCGAATAAGAATGCATCCTGCCAGAAGCGAATGGGAAACAGGCGAATGAGCGTGTCAGAAAAGAGGAACAGCCACGAATCGCCTTCGAAAAACAAACTGTGAAAACCGGCAAAGAATCGGAAGAAAATATCTGGATCGACCGAAATGCCAACCAGCGCAATTATTCCAATTGTGATTGCGAGTAGCACCATTAACCATCCGCCACGCATCAAGCCCAGACGATACGCAGGACCCCACTGCGGAGCGGAGGCGAAGCGTCCGGCCCATGCCCAGATCCCGAGCAAAGCCAGTGCCGCGAGCGAGATATACCAAACCTTCAGCGCACCTTGTGTCACGCGCTTGACATCATTCATGTGACTCAACTCGCGCTCGTTATAGAGCGGCTTTCCATCCTCAAATTTCAAATCGGCAAGATAAGAGATGTCCGCGCTATTGGTAAGATAATTTAACGCGTAAGGTGCCCACTTCAGCCGGTCCGCTTTTGTAAAGCCATATTCATCGGGAGGAAAGTAGGGCATGTTGTATTCCACTTGAAGGAAGAGAGGTGTTAGCAACACACGCAAACCCAACCCAATGAGGGCGATGGGCACAAGAAGGGTAACAAGTAAGGAAAGGATGGTAAATTTCATAATCTATTGGAGATATTGAGTTCCGCCGCCAAGGATAAACCTTATCACCATATCATTTACGATCCACTCGATGGGTGCATGGTCGTCAGTGAAGACTGTGGTGGTTTCATAACCGGTTTTTAGATTTGCAAACGCCACCTGCATGGAAGCGATGAGCAACGGATTAATACTCGGATCCTGCGAAAGTGTCACTAGGTTCACGGCGAGATTCTCAGGTATGGTTTTCTGTTTCGTGGCAAAGATCATCGTGTTAAGTGAGCCAGGAATATCTACCGTATAAATAGACGGGAAGATCGTCCCCATGGTTGTTGCCAGCCCATTGATGAGTCGGCGGTCGCCGGGGACGCTGGCACTGTTGAGAGTCAGCACTCCCTCATCGGTCAGGTGTGACGCCGCGATCTGAAAGAATTCCTGAGTCGTCATGTGTGCAGGGATATAAGGCGGGCGATAGGCGTCCACGGCGATGATGTCATATTTGTAGGGGCTTTGTTCAAGGTTCAGTCGTCCATCGCCGATCTCAATATTTAAGTTGGGCATGGTCATGCCAAAGTATTTTTGCCCCACTTCCACGATCTTGGGGTCGATCTCGAATCCGTCAATAGGAATATTCCCATACACGGCAGTCATCTGTCGCGCGGTCGTGCCAGCGGCAAGTCCGACAATTGCCACACGCTTGATATCGGATGGTTTGCGACCTGCGTAGAAATACGGGCTGACCAGAAACTGATCCCAGGGACCGTTGTATTGCAAGGTGTTCGGATTGTAAATCGAGTGAACGCCCTGACCTTCATTGAGACGCAGTAGCGTGAAGCCATTTTGTTCCTGCACCTGGATGTAGTTGTAGGCGGACTCCGTTTCATAAATTTGTCCGACGTTATTTTTCAGTGCTTGTCCTCTGGATAGTGCTGCCACAACGGCAATGACCACTGGCATCCACATGTGGTTAAGCAGTTCGCGTCGGCTCGCGAATTTCCCCAACCCTGCTAACGCGACAAACAACAAAAGCAGACTGAACACAAGAAATGTATTTTTTGTCCCAATCGCTGGAATAGTAACGAGCGTCGGTAGAAACGTTCCAATGAATGATCCCAGGGTGGAGATGGCATAGATTTGCCCAGAGATTTGTCCGGCGCGCGAGGGATCGTCTACACTCAGGCGGATCGCGAACGGAGAGATGGTCCCAAGCAACGTGATGGGCACACTGAAAAGGATCAGCACCGCAATGAAGGATGCGCCCAAGATGCCAACTTGTAGATACTCGAAAGCAGTCGCCGCGGACCTGAGGACGGGCCCCGCGATATAAGGGACCAGTCCCAGCGTGAACGCGCCCCAGGCAAGGACTCGATACATTGCCCCAAGAGTGGGGTTTGCGTCTGCCCACCTGCCGCCGAGGAAATATCCGAAGGTGAGGTAAATGAGGATAAGGCCGATAATGCTTGCCCAGACAATGTTACTGGTGCCGAATACGTTTCCGATTAAGCGCGAGGCTGCTAGTTCCGCGGCGAGCGTGGTCATGCCTGAAATGAAAACAGTGAAGAGTAAGTATCGGCGCATTTGTTTTCCTGGTACGAGATGGGAGGATTATACTCGGCGGTGATGTTCGATTGAACTTGGCTTTAATTTATGCTACTAAAGGAAAAGCAATCCTTGCGAATAAGAGCCAAATCAAGGAGTAGTATTTTGACTTGACGAAACCTTGTCCAAAGGCTACAATCCTGCCCGTTGTTCTCTCCGCCTCCAGCTGGAGGCGGATTTAATGCCTAAGAGTGTAAATAACTATGGTTGATCCTCAAGAATCAAAAGAATCGCAAATTACCAACATCTCGCAAACCGATGTGCAGACTGTCCATGCCAAATCGGTGCGAATGCACCAGGCCAGTGCTGAAACGATCAATGCCAATGAAGTCGAACTGGAACAAAGCGCGGCAGCCAGTGTAAAAGCGACCAGTGTCAGTACACATCAGTCAGCGTTAGCGGCCGTCGAAGCCGATGAAGTTATGTCGCAAAACAGTGTGATAGGATTTGTTGAGGCGGAGAAAGCTTCCGTGCGCGGGTACACTGGTGTGGTTTCCGCGCAGACCGCAGAAGTCCAGTATTCGCTGGCGGGTGTTGTCGTCGGGAACGATGTCCATGTGGAAGGCGCGCGGACCCTCTTGCTAATTGGGCAAAATGTGACCGGCAACATGACAACAGTGATAGAACCGCGATCTGCTCTGATCGCAGGTCTGACGGGTGGCCTGTTTGCTGGCCTAATGCTCTTGCTCGGACGAATGTTATTCGGACCAAGATAATTTTTTGAATGTAGTAGCGATTTCAATCGCTTGTTACAGAAATTCTATTCATAGAGCGAAGGTAACCCCGCCAGACGGGGTGAGAGGCGCTCGAGGAGTTAAGTAAGATGGATAAGGTAGTACTCAAGGCTGAAAAACGGGATGTGCTTGGCAAGCAGGTGAAAGCCTTGCGCCGCGCCGGAAAATTGCCCGCCGTGATCTACGGCAGGCGTACGGAGCCAATTAGTATTTTGTTGGATGACCATACTGCGTCACTCACGTTGGGAAAGTTGACTTCTTCCAGCCTGGTGACGATTGACCTGGATGGCCGTGAATATCCTGCGCTCGTCCGCGAAAAGCAACGCGATTACATTAAAAACCGTTTGTTGCATGTGGATTTCCTGGCTGTTTCCCTGACCGAAAGTCTGCGTGCCACCGTAGCTGTAAACTTTATAGGTGTCTCTCCGGCGGTAAAAGATTTCGATGCGGTGCTGGTGACGAACCTTCAATCACTGGATGTGGAATGTCTCCCCGCTGATTTGCCCGAGCGGATCGATGTGGACATTTCGGTTCTCGCCCGACCAGGCGATGGCATCCGCGTGAGAGATGTGCAGGTTTCGGATAAAATCCAGATCCTCAACGACCCCGATACGATGGTAGCTGTGGCGACCTTCGCAAAGGTGGAAGAGGAAGTTGCCGCTGTCCCTGGTGCAGAAGGTGTTGCACCCACCGAGGCCGAACCGGAATTGGCTGTGGAACGTGGCAAGAAGGAAGAAGAAGGCGAAGAATAATTCTTTCGTCCACAGGACTGCTCTGCTTGTCCACAGGACTGCTCTGCTTGTCCGCAGGACTGCTCTGCTTGTCCGCAGGACTGCTCTGCTTGTCCGCAGGACTGCTACGCTTGTCCGCAGGACTGCTACGCTTGTCCGCAGGACTGCTACGCTTGTCAGTAGGAAACTCCCCGATCAAAATCGGGGAGTTTTTATTTTTAGCCGGAAAGGATGTTTGTAAATACTTGAGAGGACGGCTCATATTAGCTACCTCTCAAAGGAAAAGCCACAATCCACTCGTTGGACTTTGTTCGTCTTTTATGCCGTAACTTTTCTGCGAGAAAAGCGACTGATTCATTAAAACCATTCAAGAGGTATATTATAAAAAAGTGTTCTCGTTTTCTTCTGTTTGTTCTGACGAACAGTATGCTTGTGCAGATGCACTTCGTCTGCGTGCCTCAACCTTCATTCGGCACTCCGCTCAGCGCGAGATCATAACCCCAACACATTCAAAAAATCTACAGTCATTCTGGCTGTTGCGCCCCAGAGCAATTCGCCATCATAGGGATGATAGGCGATCAGTGAACGCGATCTGCCGGGCATTTCAAACTGCCAGCGGTTCGACGGGTTGGACAGCCAGGCCAGCGGGATCGTGAAGATGCGCGCCACTTCATGTTCACCCACACGAAAAACTGTAGGCCATTTCACAACTCCAATCACCGGTGTGACGCGGAAATACGTGATCGTGATGAGATTTGGCAAACGTCCCAACACCTTTACATCATTTGGATTCAGACCGATCTCTTCGTCGGCTTCGCGCAGCGCTGTTTCTTCGGGCGTGGTCTCGCCTTCATCGCAAGCACCACCGGGGAAGGAAACCTGCCCCTTGTGTGATTCAACCGTGTCCGTGCGGCGCGTGTAAAGTAGATGCCATTCGTCGTCATGCCATACTAACGGGACAAGGACCGCCGCACATTTGAGACGCGTTTCCTCCGTCAATTCAACTTCCGAGAAGCCATCGGAGGATGGATTGTCCCTGACTTCATCCTGTAAGCGTTGCGAGATTTCGTCTTCAGTGAGAGTGATTGGCATGTTTGAAAGTTACTACCGTCCCGACACTTGCATCTGGCGCAAGTGCAGGTGAGGTTTCCTCCAAATCCTTCTTGTGCTATTCAAACCTTGGGGAAATTCTCCTATTATCTTATAGGACTTCCACAATACGCGCATTCCGCGGTGACTTCATCCAGCCATTCGACTTCATCCGGTCGCACCGCCGCGCCGCAGGAAGGGCAATGGGTTGGGAGAACGGGCCGTTTCACTTGAGTTTCCTGCGATTCAGTTTCGGACGTGGCAGCCTCAGGAGACATTGCCCATGCTTCGATTTCAGCCGCTTCCTGCTCCAGTCCACGTTCATGAAGTTCATTAATCAGACGCCTCCTTACCTGGCGAAGGCGCAGGAACAATCTCTGTTGGGAAAGCAATTCAAGTCCACGCTTGAGAGATGGCATGCCGAGTGCAGTTTGTCCTGCAAAAACGCGCGCACGTCCCGCTTGCAGATAAAAGAGAGGCGCGCGTGAACCGCCGCGAGCTGCAGCCGTTTCCGCGATTCTTTCGAAGAGTTCCGCGGCGCGTCCATATTCGCCCTTGTCAAAGGCGAAGTTTGCCTCCTGCAAAATGGGCGGGACTTCCTGGGCAAGCGTTTTGCGTATATTGCGGCGAAACAGGCGGCGCAAGGGATTGCTCCTCTTACTCTCCAGCTTGTTGTAAGATCGTATCAATCACAATCTGGCTTAAGCTGAAACCATTCTCTTGGAGTTTTTCCAACTCTGGCTTGATGTGTGGGAGCCAGCCGATTTCCTTGGCTTTAAGAAGAATCCCAACCGTTCCAATTTTATTTAGACCTAATTGAACAAGTTTTTGTCGCCCCTTTTTTTCATCCATGATCACCCAATCTGCATTGATTTCACGGGCTAACACGATTGTTTCTGCTTCTCCCAGATCTAATTCATCAAGCAGAACATCCACAGCAAGTTGGTCACTGACACTCATTGTCTTTAACCATGAAGATGTGGAGACCTCCTGAACTGCTGTCTTCTTTGCAGTTCCTGCTTTCATTATTTCATTATGGACTGCTCTCGCAATATAAACCTCTCCAAAGAGACGGTTTAACAAGTCAAAACGCTGGATAGATGCTAAACCGATCAGTGGCGTTGTGTTAGCAACAACGATCATTTGGTTTTCTTGATCTTTAATGCTTTGCTGGACTTGAATTCTTCATTCAATTCTTCCGGTGTGAAATTAACATATGCAACACCACGCGTTCGCAGAAGATCAAGAAATTCGATACGTGAAATATTCAGAAATTTTGCTGCCTTGCCCGAAGAGATACGGCCTTCTGTAAAAAGCGAAATGACCAGCCATTCGACGAATCGCTGTTGAATCTCTCTCTTGCTAAAAGCATATTGGCTTAATGCCTCCGGAAGCTGAACTTCATAAGTGGAGTTAGGCATAAGATATCTCCTTATTCACCTTATCGTACCGCGAAATCAGAAATTTCTGCAAGGAGCTACTTTTCATTCGGCGTGCCCACCTCCTCAGATAACTCTCTGCCACGCGGGTCTTCGCTGGGTTCGATTCTTCTGGCGAAGAGCAAAAAACCGGTGTGCGCGACCATCCTGTCTGTGGGACGAATGCGACCTGGTTCAGGCTTGTAAAAACGAAGCAGAAGTTCACACACTTCCACGAACGCAAATTTGGTTTGTCTTAGGGCTTGGAGAGTTTTCTCTACCTGGTTGAACGTAGGGATTAGGCAACATAAATATCCACCGGGCTTGAGAGCGGCGCGCACTTGTCCCGTGTAATCGTACGGATTCGGCACGTCCAGGAAGAAGGAGTCGACCTCAGTTTCGTCGAATCCTTGTCCGATGTCGCGCAGCTTGAAGTCCACACGTGAATCGAGACCGAAGCGAGTCAAGTTTTTGCGCGCTAGATTCTGGGCATCTGGTTTGATCTCATACGAGATGACACGTCCCTCAGGACCCACCGCGTATGCCAAAGCAGTCGTCATCGAACCGGAGCCGGTACCCGCCTCCATCACCGTTTGACCGGGACCGATGCCCATCGTCACGAGAATGAATCCGATATCTTTCGGGTAAAGGATTTGGGTCGTGCGCGGCAGTTCTGTAATCAGGTCAGCCAGTGAAGGCTGCAATAAAAAAAATGGCGAGCCAATGTGACTGAAAACCTGCGTGCCCCAGGGTTTGCCGATTAAGTCATCGTGTTGCAGAATGCCGCGATGACTTTCGAACTTTGCGCCCGCCTGAAGCGTGAGAATAAAATGCTTATGGCGCAAGCCCACAAGTTGGGCAAGATCGCCGTCGCGTGCAATGGCAGAAGATTGAGTGACAAGCATGAGGTTATCTTACCATGATCGTTTTAGGGCAGAGGTTGATCTATGTCGCTGGGTGGAATCGCCGGCTCGATCACGGGAGGAGTAATTGTTTTTCTCATTCGCTGATTGGAGATCAGCAGAATCACAAACAATCCAACCGCAAGGGCGCTCATGGCAATAATGGTGATTGGCTGGATGGTACTCAAGCGATCCGTCTGACCGAGAACTTTTGCGAGGTTTGAAAATGTATAGAGGATTGCAGAGGTATTCCAGAGTCCATGTAATGTAACGGCGAGTACATAGGTTCCGAGCAGGCGCAGATAATTTCGCTGGCGAATAGCAACCACAATCGCGGCGCCCATCAACGCGGACGTTGTGATGTGAAGCAAGCCAGTGCCAATCCGTGTGAACAATAAGGATGCCCATTCCCCACCCTGACCACTCACACCAATCGTCTCGATGAGCGCATAACTCGCGCCGCTTAACGCACCGAGGGCAAATCCTTGGGCTGGCGAATCCAGCTTACTGGCAAACAGCCAAACCCCCAGAGGCTTAAAGATTTCTTCGACGGCCGGTACAAGGAGCGCTGTGTAAAGCAACGCCATGACAATCACACCCGGTTTCGTAAGCAATGGAGAGAGCAATTCGCGGGCTGCTTCTGACTGAGGGCCGAGAACAAGGATTTGTTGTGAAAGCCCCTGGAGCCGATATACCAATTCCGGCTGGGTAGTCAAGTAAGCAATCACCCCGAAAAATAGGATTACGGCAATCACAATCTCCAGGATTAACAATACGAATGGAATCAGGGTCATTCCTAAGCCGAGAACGCTCCAGGTTTGCCAGCGAGTTCCCAGCGGAAGCTTGCGCGTGCCTAACCCCAAAAGCACTCCCAATGGGAGCACCGCTGCCGGGATGGTAAGAATGGGAAGAACTAACCAGTTGACTGATTTGATCGCGCCGACCCAACTTCCAACCAGAATGGACACGCTGGCCGCAAGGACGATGATGATCATTTGCCAGAGAGACAAATTAAAAAATGTTTCTCGATCCGCGGATGGTTTTTGCAGTGTTTTCTGGAAAGAGAAGAAAGCGGCCAGGAACAAGATAACTGCTTCGAAACCAAAGGCGACGAAAAGAATCGTCTGTTGAATTTGGATATTCTTCCCCTGGGCGACTAAAAGGAGCGCCGTGCCTCCCATCAGTAATCCGGTGCTAAGGATGAGAACAGCACCTAACAAAAACAGGAGGGAACTGAGTAAGGATGGAAGATGAGTCTGGGATGTTTTCAATTTACTTTTCCTCGATAGTTATGTCCATCAATTTGTCCCCAGGCGGTGTATCGGTTCCCGGCTGGGCATCGCGCGATGTTAATTGTTTCAGCACCTCCATCCCGCTGAGCACCTGGCCGAAGATCGTATATTGTCCATTGTATTGCGTGGTCGGCGCATATGTAATAAAGAACTGGCTTCCACTGGTATCTGGACCCGAGTTGACCATCGCGACCATGCCGGGTTGATCGAACGTCAGAGATGGATCGATCTCGGTAATGATGTAATAACCGGGGTTGCCTTTGCCTGTCCCACTGGGATCACCGGTTTGCGCGAACAGATCGGGGACCACACGATGGAACGTTATGTGATCGTACCAGCCCTCCCGCACCAGAAAGAGAAAAGAATTGACCGTCATGGGTGCTTTGTCGGCAAATAGTTGAATGACAATATCACCCTTCTCTGTGTGCAAAGTGGCAATGTATTGTTTGTTTTGTTGTACCGTGACTGCCGGACAGGAAGTATATTGCCGTTTCCCAAGGATCACCAATTGGATGATATCGTTGAGACTGGTGTGATCGCGCGGTCCGCCATAGATTTGCCCGTTGATGAGGATCAGCGGCGTTCCAGGCAACCCGATCTTTTGACCACCTTCCCATGCCTGCTGGATTTTCTTGACGATGTCTTCCCGCTTCAAATCTGTTTCGAATTGATCCACGTTCATTCCCAGCGCCGAGGCTTGCGCGCTGAGCCACTGTTCGAAATCCGCGGCTGACAGTTTGATCCAGTTTTCCTGCTGTGCATATAACAAATGATGCATCTCCCAGAATTGATCCTGTTCCCCTGCGGCTTCGGCAGCTTGTGCGGCTAGGGCAGCTTTATCATTGATGCTGATCAATGGGAAAATACGACTCACCACGCGTAGTTCATTTGGATGTTCGTCAAGCAATTGATCGATTACCTTTGCGAGCAGTCCACTCCTCAAATCCTGATAATCACTGTATTCGGTGATCGTGATGAGAGGGCTTTCCGCGCCGCGTACATGGTCCGTCGCGCTTTCTGGCACGAAGAGAGACGGCGCGTCGGAACCCGGCGTGGGTTCCACTTGAATGGCTGCACAGGCAGGCGGGGTTGGGATAATAATGCTGGGAATGGCAGGTGCTGTGCTTGTCGACGATGCAGGTGACGAAGAACAGGCAGAGAGAAAAAAAGTGAAAAGGCCCGCACTCCCGAAAAGGCATCGGGACAATGTGAGCACTGTCGACACTCCACGGCACTTGCGCCCGTGGCAAGTGTGTACCCGGCGCACACCTGTCCTGGCGTACGGTGCGATTTGCCAAGCAAATCGGGAGTGCAGGTGAGTGAAAAAGGAAAAAAGTTTACGCATCGAACCAGGTCTACTGGATGGCTTGTTGAAGTTGCTGGAAAGATGTCATCCACGCAATGGTGTTGATGAAATCTGCCAGCGAGGCACTTCGCTCACGCAATGCGCGAACGGCAGGTCCCACTGGGTCTTCACCGGCTGCGCCGCCGGGCACGTCTGCATAGGCGCCGTGAAACGCGTAATAGGCTTGATTTAATTTGCGAAGCAGGTAGCCATTATCCCAGAAGACCTGTCTGCGTTTCTCCATATACGTTTCTGCTTCTTCGATTTTGCCCTCCGCCAGCAACTTGTCAACGGTGACGCGCGTCTCATGCATCTCTGCGCGAAAGTCGAAGGGCGGCGTATCATCGAGTTGATTCAATGGGAAAGTCGCTTCATTAAACGAAGTCTGGTTGCGGCTGGACGAGGATTGGAGTAACTCCGGGTAGTATTTTTGTAATACATAATCTCCAACTTCACCTCCTGAGATGGAGGCTGTCGTCTCGTTCATCGTGCGCAGTTCGGGAGTCGTGCTGTAATTGATTCCCAATGGACGAAGGTTTAGATAATTGTGAGTCCATTCGTGGGCAATAGTGTTAAGCAACCAACGCAGATCAGTGGTTTCCGTAATCATCGTTGGATAAACGCCAACGCCGCCAATAGGCACAACCAGTGTAGAAACATCCAGCGATTTGGCGACGTTATCTTCAAGTTTGATCTGGTTATCCAGTGTGAGTGTGGGCAGAACGGAGATATTAGCAGTTTGCTGGATTACGTTTCGCGGAGAAACAATGAGCGCAAGAGGAGTGGAGGATGTGTGATAGAGAACGGGCGGGATGGGCTGTCCGCTGGTTGTGAGACCGAGTGTGGCAAGCGCGTCGCTGATCTGGCTTTGAAGAGTTGCCTCAGCGAGCGGGGCAAGTGAATTTTGTCTAGCGATTAATTTATCACGTTGAGCGCGGACATAGGCACTGGCTGATTCTTTATCAGAGATGGCAGGATCGGCAAAAATCTTTTCAACTTGCTGTTCAGCCTGCATCAGGTTTTGAGTGGTGCGCAGATATTCAATAACAATCTCTTTGTTGGTGCCGCGGTCAAACAAATAAGGGAGTCCAACTGCACCCTGCTCGAATTTGGTCCAGGCCGCGTTCCACACCCAGTTGGGATAATCAAATTCGATCTCGCGCGTGAACGAACGGACCCGGTCTGAGGTACCGGTAAGTTGCGGAGCATCTGCGGTTGCGGCGATCAATATTGCCAAGGTTAGCGCCAGGAAGTCCAATATGCGTAAAATACGATCAAGCATTGGATGATTATAATCATAAACAAGAACTGACAGTTTTTCCGCTGCCAGTTCTTATTGTTTTCTAAATTCGCTTCTAGTGACCCTTGCGACGGCTGCCCCGATAAGGGCATAAACCTTCGCAAGGCTTTTGCATCAGAGACTTTTAGTTTTCTTTATTTTTCAAATATTCATCAATTGCCCGAGCCGCTCTACGCCCTGCAGCCATGGCCGTCACGACCAGATCCGGACCTGTGACACAGTCTCCCCCGGAGAACACTCCCTCACGCGAAGTAGCGCCTGTCCTCGAACAGGCAGTGATCAAGCCCCAATCATGGATGTCAAGATCAGGCGTTGTCTTTCCGAGGATGGGATCAGGCCAATAACCAAGCGCGAGCACAGCCGTGTCACATTCGACAATGAAGTTTGATCCTTCCACAGGCACGGGCTTGCGCCTGCCTTTTGCATCTGGTTCACCGAGTTTCATTTCAAGACATTCGACAGCTGCCAGATTTCCATCTTCGCCTGCCATGAATTTGACCGGTTGGATGAGGAAACGATATTTTGCTCTTTCCTCTCGTGCCATGGTCCGGTCTTTGTAACCTCCGGGCATTTCTTTTTCCGTGCGGCGGTAAAGACAAGTGACCTCTTCGGCACCTAATCGCAGCGCGGTTCGTAGACAATCCGAGGCGGTATCGCCACCTCCGATCACCGCGACGCGTTTCCCAACCTTTAGAGGTTCTTTCATTTCGGTTGGGCGCAGACTGGGATTCACATTGCCGCGGATCAGGAAGTCCGTCGCTTCATAGACTCCGGGAAGGTCTGTACCCGGTGTTTGTTCCATCTTGGCGTCGATCAGTGCTCCCACTCCGATAAAGACGGCCTCGAATCCTTCATTGAATAGATCGTCAATGGTCTTATCTTTCCCAATATATGTATTCGGAACGAACTTGACGCCAGCCTGTTCGAACTGTTGCCAGGTTTGGAACAAGACATCTTTTGGCAGTTTGAAGTTTGGGATGCCGTAGACGAGCAGACCGCCAGGGGCTGGCTTTGATTCAAAAATCGTCACTGCATGTCCGTGCTGGAGGAGCTGATCAGCGCAGCCCAAACCGGCCGGCCCCGAGCCGATCACCGCAACCCGCTTTCCCGTTGGCGGTGCCACCGGAATACTGAGTCCTTCATGTTGCCGGTGGTATTCTACGGCGAAGGTTTCCAATTCTCCAGTAAGGACCGGGGTATGATATTTATTAAGCACACAGGAGCCCTGGCATAACTGTTCATGGGGGCAAACGCGCCCGCAGATTTGTGGCAAGGAGCTGGTTTGATGGTAAAGCTTGGCCGCCTCCGAGAATTGCCCCTGCTCGATCAGCCACATGGCAGAGGGAATATCATTGTGAGTCGGACAAGCCACCATACAGGGCGCGGGATCCGGACAGTGAATACAACGTGACGCCTCAAACATAGCCCGCTCGACGCTGAACTTAATGACCACCTCATCGAAATCACACGTGCGGACATGAGCCGGGCGCAAATCGAGATCATAAAAGGGCAGATTCACGCGGGCCTTGCGATCAATTGCCAAAGATTCACTTGGAATAGATTGCATGAAATCCTCCAATGGCGAAAGTGCAAATTCTCACGATTATCATACCAAAATTAGTAAGAAGTCACAGGCTTTGAATGTCACCAAAGGAGACGACAATCATCTTAATTTAACTAAGGTTGAGGATTGCCCATTTCAAACACTTATGGGTGACGCGTTCATTTACTCATTATCAACTTTATTCCGTGGAAAACGTATTTTTAAATGAATGGTTTGTAGACTTGGCTCGGTGATTTAATAATCTC
>DASWEH010000469.1:0-7406 GCA_036394895.1 Anaerolineales bacterium | reverse complement strand
GATTGTCCCTGTATTCGCGACCAGGGTTGCCGAGGCCGATGAGGAGATAAGTAGATTCAGGTGTCATGAATTAGGTTCCAAGTGTCAGGTTTTAGAAGCGGCGGACTCGAATGATGATTCCAGCGAGCGCAAACAATCCGAGGATGACTAGAGCGCCGCGACCTAAACTGGCGTAAATTTGATTTTGCCCGAGTGAAACAGGATTGGGCGGAAGCGCAGTCGGAGTAGAGCGCGGTACTTCGGTAGGTGTCGCAGAAGCTGCGAGCAGGAATGGCGTAGGAATCAGGACTGTGTCTGGCTCAGGCGTCGAGGTGGGTTCAAGAGTTGGAGTTAGCACTACTTCATTCCCTATTTTGACGGGAACAGTCACCTCCTGAGCGGTGCCATCCTCGAAATTGACGAGCAAACGAAGAACGTAATCGCCGTCGGTGATCGACATGGTGTCCCATGTGGCGAGCGTAGAATCAGTAAGGGGCTGAGTAAACGTCTGGATGGTGAACCAGGTATTGGTCGGGTTGGAGGCGTACGCAAAATCCAATTGAGCGGAGAGGAAACTGGGAACATCCACTTTGCCTGTGATCGTAACTTGGCCGCGCAAAACCTCATCCGGCGCGGGGGATGTAATCGCAATCGGCGTGGCGCCTTGGCGCCACTGGGCAGCAACCAGCAACAAAACAAAGAGGAAAAGCAGGTGACGGTTCATTAATCGAAAATCGAACGTACAAGTTTAACATGAAGCGGGAGGGCAGTCAAATTTTGATGCCAACGAACTGAAAGGGGCAGAACATTCTCTTGAAATTTGAAGTATGGTAAACTGTGGCAGAACTTATTCAGGACTCTGGAGAGCATTATGACAAGAAATCGCGCTGACCTGATGGTAGACCGCCTGCGAAATATGCAAGCCGCCGCACCGGATATCGAAGCTTCTGCTGTTGTTTCCGTAGATGGTTTGATCATGGCTTCTGCCTTGCAGCAGGGCGTAGAAGAAGACCGGGTATCGGCGATGTCGGCCGCGATGCTCAGCCTCGGGGAACGCATTTCCAATGAATTGGGACGGGCAGGCCTCGAGCAGGTCTATATCAAAGGCGATAAGGGCTCTATTGTGCTGACATCCATTGGAGAGGAAGCCGTTCTGACGGCGATGGCACGCCAGGACGCCAAACTAGGCATGATCTTTCTGGAGATGCGGCGAGCCGCCGAGGATCTCATCAAGCTGGTCGGATGAAAAAGAAAACGATCAGCAACTTTCAAAGTACGTAATCCCCGATGGGGAGGGCTCAACCGCCCTCCCCATCGCCTTTAATTACGAGAGGAAAACATGACTACAAAATACTTATTTTATACAGGTGGCGTTGTCTCATCCGTGGGCAAAGGTGTGACCGCCGCGGCAACCGGACTCCTTCTCAAGGAGCGCGGGTTCAAAGTGACCGTGCAGAAACTGGATCCCTACATCAATGTGGACCCCGGTACGATGAGCCCGTACCAGCATGGAGAGGTCTATGTTCTGGACGATGGCGCAGAAACAGATCTCGATCTGGGTCACTACGAACGGTTCATTGACATCCGCCTGAGCCAAGCCAGCAACTTCACAAGTGGCCAGGTCTACGCCGAAGTCATCGGAAAGGAACGCCGCGGTGATTTTCTGGGCGGGACGATTCAGGTCATCCCTCACATCACGAACGAGATCAAGCGTCGGGTGGCTGGAATCGCCAAAGAGACGAAAGCGGATGTGGTCATTGTCGAGATCGGCGGGACGGTCGGCGATATCGAGTCGCAGCCATTCCTTGAGGCTCTGAGGCAACTCCGCAATGAGGTCGGGCGCGAGAACGTGTTCTTCATCCATGTGACCTGGCTTCCGTATATCGGAGCGACCGGTGAGATCAAGACCAAGCCAACCCAACATTCCGTCGCAGCACTGCGCTCCATCGGTATTTCACCCAATATGATCATTGCTCGCTCCGATTTTCCGGTAGATAAAGACCTGTGCGACAAGATCGCGCTGTTCTGTGACGTGGAAAAACCAGCCGTTGTCCCCATGGTCACCAGTGATGTGCTTTATGAGGTTCCTTTGTTACTTGAAAAAGCTGGGGTGGGAGATTATCTGGTTGAAAAGCTGAACTTGAAAGCGACCAGCAAACCAGACATGAAGCCCTGGGAAAAACTGGTGGACCGTGTGCGGAAGCCAAAGCCCAGTGTGAAGGTCGCGTTGGTTGGCAAATACGTCGAATTGCAGGATGCATACATGTCGGTGCGGGAGGCACTGAAACATGCTGCGTTAGCTAATGATGTTGAAGTGGAGATCGGCTGGGTCCATTCGGCTGACCTTGAAAAGGATAAAGGCTGGGATGTGGTTCAAGGGGCAGACGGTATCCTTGTCCCTGGCGGGTTCGGATCACGCGGCATCGAAGGCAAGATCATGGCAGCGCGTTATGCGCGTGAGAGGCAAATCCCTTATTTAGGTTTATGCCTGGGAATGCAGACCATGTGCATTGATTTCGCCCGTGGCGTCTTGAATCACGAGGATGCAAACTCCTCCGAGTTTGACCGCAGCACGGAATATCCGGTCATTGACCTGATGATCGACCAGCGCTCGATCACCGATATGGGTGGAACGATGCGACTGGGACTCTATCCCTGTGACCTGCAGCCGGGCTCGAAAGCGGCCGCAGCCTATAGCGAGGATTCTGTGCAGGAGCGCCATCGCCATCGCTTTGAGTTCAATAATGCTTTCAAACAGGAATTTGAGAAAGCAGGCATGGTTTTCTCCGGCATGTCACCAGATGGAAAACTGGTGGAGATCGCCGAACTCAAAGATCACCCCTTTATGGTGGGAAGTCAATTCCACCCGGAGTTTTTGTCAAGACCCATGAAGCCACATCCCTTGTTTTCAGGCTTCATCAAGGCCGCAAAAGAGAGAGACGGTAAAAAGTAGGAAGTAAGAAGTGAAAAGAAAAAAGTAAATTCCTAGCATATAGAAAACAATTCCGAAATGAATTCCGGAATTGTTTTGATTCAGGTCTGTCTTATTTTCTTTTCTTATTTGATCTCTTTTTTGCAGGGGTCTTCACAGGGATATGGGCAACAGGCACACCCTCAGCAACGACGCGCGCCTCTTTATAGGGATCGCGCAAATTGACTGGTCTGACCGACGCCTGGCGCAATCTCAGGTTTAACATCTCGACAAAGACCGAGAAGCCCATGGCAAAATAAATGTATCCCTTTGAAATGTGTTGGTGGAAGCCTTCGACAATGAGCGTAAAGCCGATCAACAAGAGAAAGCTCAATGCCAGCATCTTGACCGTAGGATGGCGCTCGACAAAATTACCAAGAGGTCCGGAAGTAAACACCATCACAATTGCCGCGATGATAACTGCCGCGATCATGATCGTCAATTGATCGACCATTCCTACTGCGGTAATCACCGAATCGAGCGAGAAGACAATATCCAGTAACATGATCTGAATGATGACGCTCCAAAACGCCCCTTTGATTTTTGCGGAAGTCTCTCCCTCCACCCCCTCCAGCTTTTGATGAATTTCATGAGTGCTTTTCGCGATCAGGAAGAGTCCACCTGCAAATAAGATCAAGTCCTTGCCCGAGACATCCAGACTGAACACCGTAAAGAGTGGTTCTTCCAGACCAATGATCCAGCGCAAGGAAATCAGAAGAAGAATACGAGTTACTACAGCCAGCATGATTCCCGTGCGACGTGCCCGGCCTTGTTGATCCTGCGGGAGTTTGCCAGCCAATATCGAAATGAAGATCACATTGTCCACACCCAGGATAAGTTCCAGGGCAACAAGTGTGAGAAACGCAATCCAGGTTTCGGGTTGGGTAATCCAATCCATGAATCCATCTCCTTAAATTGTTATCTCGCTAAAGTATAACCGAACTCCATTCGCCAAAGGCGCTTCCACATAATGCTATAATTTGATGATTATATGAACACTCAACCCTTCCAACTGACCACTCTTTCACAGTCCTCTCTGCAAGATTACATGGATTGCGCACAACGATTCAAACTTCGTTATCTGGATCGTTTGTCTTACCCTGCCGCGGAAACAGAACCCACACTGGAAAACGAGAAACATCAACAGGAGGGTGAATATTTTCATCGGCTCGTCCAACAGCATCTGATCGGGATCCCAGCCGAACAGATTGAAAAATTTGCGAACACGATGAATCTGCAAAGATGGTGGGAGAACTTCCAGTCTTCAAAAGACCTGACAGGTCTTCGCGAAGCACTTATGAAACGAAGTAAAGGGGGCAGAGACCTGTCAGGTCTACATCCCGAAGCAACGCTTTCTGCTCCGCTTGGCAAATACCGTTTGCTTGCAAAATATGATCTGATCACCATCCAAAATGGAAAAGCCGTCATCTACGATTGGAAGACGTATCGCAAGCGACCGCGTACAGAATGGCTTTCGGCGCGCATGCAGACACGCGTTTATCAGGCGCTGTTGGTCAAGGCGGGCGCGCATTTGAACAACGGCAAACCCTTTGAGCCGGAACAGATCGAGATGATCTACTGGTTTGCAGACTTCCCGAATGATCCTGCCCGATTCGCGTACTCATCCGCTCAATTCAAACGAGATTGGGATTTGCTTCTCAAACTTTCAGAGGAGATTGCGTCCGCTCCTTCCTACCCGCTTACGGAGGACCGTCAAAAGTGCCTTTACTGCACCTACAGGTCCTACTGCGAGCGCGGTATCCAGGCTGGGAATATGGAACAGGCTGAGGCAGAGATGGAAGCGGAGGAACTGTTTGACGTCAACTTTGAGCAGATTGGGGAAATCGCGTTTTGATGTCACACCTGCACTGCAATGAACGCAGTGCGGCGCAAGTGTTGCGAAGAATGAAGTAACGAAGCAATCTCACCATTCCTAGGGGATTGCTTCGCTTCGCTCGCAATGACGGTTATTTTATATAAATTCCCAAATGAGTTCCGACAGGTCGCTCTCTCCCTGGAATGTAGTTATCAATCGGTGAATTTAGGATGATCGGTGTACCGTTATCTCCTTCGATAACCATGGTCGAAGAACCACCGCCATCCAAACTCATTCCCATAAATGCGCCCTGGTCAATCAACAAGTTGGCTAGTTCAGAAAAGGTCGCTCCTTCGCTATAAAAGGGCTGGCGCCCATCCACAACAACAAGATAGAGGTAACGCCCATTTCGATTGATTCCGATTGCCGTTCGCGGATCCAATTCTTCATTGTCCAAATCAGAGGCGCGCTCGCCCTTTAGCACAAGCATACGATCACCCGAGATGGCGTTATACACTCTGCCAGGTTTGTTGTTAAACGATAAGGTATTCCTGCGACCAATATAAAGAGTCGGCTCTGTTCCAACATCGGTGGCATCCCCCATCCAATAGACGTCTCCATTCGAGGCTGTGAATCCAAAGGGTGTAATAGGATCGCCTTCATGTGGATAATAGTCCGCAGGACTGTGCGACCACCAGGGCGAGAATCCACCGCCGTTGATCGCGATCTGCAGGTTGAATTCCTTGAGGAATTGAGAGGTGGTGCGCGCATTCAAGGGAGTTTCACCTTTAGAATCCGGTGGGGTCACAAGGAATTCAATCCCCTTTGTTTTTGTATCAATCGTCAACACATGCGCAATCATCGGGCGCGGAAAAACTCGAATCACGCGGCGATACGTCACACCTTCGTAGAGTTTTTGCTTTATTGGGATGGGTGCCGGTCGTCCACGGTCGTAAAGGGCATATCCAACAATACAGAGAAGGATCAAGACAAATATGCCAACGATATTTCTAGTCAACCTTCTGGCTTTCATGGAAGAAATTCTAACGTGGATAGTCAGCCACGAAATTAATAATAAATAAGGGCAGATAGGAATCTGTCCTTATTTAGAGATATAACATTACAGAGAAGGTATTGTGTTGCATGCGCTTCGACTACAGGTTTCGACAATTTCGTGTCTCAACCTTCCGCTCAGCGCGAAAGCTTATGTGACCAATTCCTGTTCGGACTGACGCATGGTCTTGAAGGATTGGATCGCGACCTCCAGCATGGAGGGGTCGGGTTCGCGAGTCGTCAGGGCTTGCAGGGCAAGATTCGGCTTGATGAGGAAGCGCACGATGGGCGAATCCAAATGATTAGCGGTCCAGCGGATATATTCCACAGAAATACCAGCCAATACCGGAATCAACAAAACGCGGCTGGCGAGTCTCCAAAAGAGGGATAAGGGGCCCAGAGCGGTAAAAACAAGGATCGAGACCAAGACCAGCGTCAGGATGAACGCTGTACCGCAGCGCGGATGCTCAAGAGAAAATTTCGCCACCGACTCGGGAGTCAGTTCCGCACCGGCTTCATAAGCATTGATGGTCTTATGCTCGGCGCCATGATAGCCAAAGAGACGTTTGACATCTGGCATGAAGCCGATTGCCCAGATATAACCCACTAGCAAACCCAAACGGACAATGCCTTCGAGTAAGTTCGCCAGCCATGTACTCCAACCGAGATATTTCTCAGCCAGGCCGCCGACCCCTGCCGGGAGAAGAAAGAATAACCCAATGCCAATTGCCAGAGAAACCGCCAGGGTAAGATACAGAGCGGGACCTTCCAGCTTTTCGTCCTCACCGGTTTGCGTATTGGCAGAAAGAGTAAGGGCGCGCATCCCAAGCCCTAGTGCATCCCAGAGCAGGATGACGCCACGTAAAAATGGGATCTTCGTAATTTGCGAACGATAGACCGAGGCCAGATTCTCTTTGTGAACAACAATATTTCCATCGGGCGCGCGCATCGCAATTGCCAGAGTTTTTTGGCCACGCATCATCACGCCTTCGATCACCGCCTGCCCACCATATGTAATAATTTTATCTTCCATAATTGTTTTGATCACCTTATAAAACATCCCGCAGGTTTTATTCTTCGAGGACAAACCCGCGGGAGAGTAAATGTAGTAATTCTAGCCTGCGAAGGTTTCTTCTATCCTATCCCAAGTTATAAAAGAAATGAATGTAGGCGTCAATCCCTTTGTACCAGGTGGGCAAATGGAGATGCTCATTGGGTGAATGGACATTGTCACTCGGCAAACCTGTGCCTACCAGCACCGATTCCACGCCACAGATTTGTTGCAGCATTGCCACCGCACCGATGGAACCGCCCTCGCGTCGATAAAGTGGACGTGTGCCCCAGACCGTCTCCATCGCCTTGTGCATGGCTTTGACGCCTGGGTTGTTCAAGTCTGCTATAGCAAATGGACTGCTCGTCAAATCTTTGACTTCCCACTTTACTGTCTTCGGCGCGTTCTCTTCCATAAAGAGGATCATTTGGGCTTTCACTTCTTCCGGTTTTTGATCGGGAACAAGACGGCAGGAAATTTTTGCCATGGCTTTGGCAGGCAGCACCGTCTTCGAGCCGGGGCTCGTCCAACCGGAG
>DASWEH010000468.1:0-10832 GCA_036394895.1 Anaerolineales bacterium | reverse complement strand
TCCGTGGCATTTTTATTTAAGTAAGTAACAGCCGCTCTCTTCGTATTCGCTTGCATCCTCACCGCAAAGACGTCTGTTCGTTCAATCACCACCAACCAGCCACGGAATATATTCTTGTGTGGCTGGTTTTATTTTAAGTTTAGTTCGCGCTGAGTGCTACGCAATCGAAGCGTAACAACAAAAGTCCTCACCTGCACTGCGCGCAGGCGCAAGTGTCGACTACGGGTCTCGCACACACCGCTCGACCCTACGCTCACACCGTCCCGGTGTTTTTCGGGATGACGAAAATTATACAGAAAGGAAGAAATTTTTATGTTAGCACAAGTAGCCAAAGTCTTTTACACAAATGGAATAGCTTCTGCCCGCGAAAGACAAAATGGGCGTTTATCGAAACATCTTATTTATAGCATCCGTGCTCCAAGCACGATTATAGGAAACCCTGACAATGAATATCAACGACGAAAACGACATCGGTGTCGTCTTTCGAAAAACACTTGGACATTACACAGTCCATACGCTACGCAGTGGACGAGAAATCGATTGCACGCTCTCGTCCCTTATCCATAAACAACTGATCTTTCCGACCGCGGATCCCACGTCCCTGCGCCATGCTGTACAGGAGGTCCGCGAGGTTGACCATGTGGATCCTGTAGCGATTGGCGATCATGTCCGCTATGTGGATGCAGGCGCCAATCGCGGCATGATCGTCGAGATCCTGCCGAGGCGCTCAAAACTCTCGCGCCCGGCACCCGTGCCCGGTCAGCGCGTCTTCGAACAAGTCATCGTCTCTAACGCGGACCTGATCTTGCCTGTCTTTTCGGCAGCGAATCCCACCCCAAAATGGGGCTTGCTGGATCGTTATCTTGTCTCGGCAGAAGCAGCCGGATTGCCAGCTTTGATCGTGATCAACAAGCTCGACCTGGCGTGGAAAAATTCCGAACTTGATGAAGAGGTCGAGATCTATCACCGTATTGGTTATCTGGTCCTTTTGGTCAGCGCGGTGACCGGCGAAGGGATTGAAGAACTCAAGCAGGCGTTGCAAGGCAAGCTATCTGTGATGGTGGGGAAATCTGGCGTTGGAAAGACATCCCTGCTAAATGCCATCCAGCCTGGGCTGGGTCTGCGCGTCAAAGCGGTGGGCAATGGCGAGATTGGCAAGGGGCGCCACACCACAACGCATCTCGAAATGTTCGAGCTGGACTTCGGCGGTGCGTTAGTGGATACACCTGGCATGCGCGAATTCGGTCTTTGGGATATTGCGGCGGAGGAATTAGCTGATCTATTCCCTGAGATGGCTGAGTACGTAGGTCAGTGCAAGTTTGGCTTAAGCTGCCATCATGACCGGGAACCAGGCTGCGCTATTCGAAAAGCAGTCATGGCTGGCGGGATCAGCCCGTATCGCTATCAAAGCTATATGCGCTTGCGTGAGGAACTATGAGAGCCCGCCTCGTATCCTCCCCCTTCGGGGATTTTCGGTGTGACCATTGTCATGTGATTGTATCCAGCGCACATATGCTCTCCGGGGTCAACAACCGCAACCATTGTCCGTACTGTCTATGGTCCTGCCACCTGGACTTGTTTGCCGCGGGCGACCGTTTGTGTGCATGTAAGGCACCGATGAAGCCGATTGGGCTGACCATGAAGAAGGGCAAGAATAAGTATCAGTGTGAACCGCGCGGCGAATTGATGTTGATCCATGAATGTGTGGAATGCAAGACTCTCTCCATCAACCGCATCGCCGCCGATGATGACTCGGCTACTGTCCTAGCTGTTTTCGAGAAATCATTTACACTGAGTCATCAGATCCATACCCTGTGCCAGGAAAACGGAATCGTCATTCTGAACGTGGAAAATACAGAGACTGTACACACGCAGATTTATGGGCACTATGGAAAAGTTCCTGCACTAAGCTGGACATAATTGAGCAACAAATCTCAACCAATAATAGACCCCGCTTCTCGGCGGGGTCTTGATTCTTTTCAAAGAATTTCTGATTACAACTTTGAGAAGAACTGCTCCTAATTTGCTATTAAACTCCTTATTTATTTACGTTATCATCTCTTACAGGGATTGCAGGCAGGATAGGCAATTTCCAATCCTTTACCAAGCAGGCTAGTAATGCTCAGCAGACTCAAAAAGATCTACGCTGAATTCCCTCCCCTTTTCTGGGTCATTGTCGTCACGCTCTTCATTGATTCCATCGGAAGCACGTTACTGTTTCCATTCTTTGCACTATACATCACTCAGAAGTTTGGCGTGGGCATGACTGAGGCAGGCGTCCTGTTGGGGATGTCCTCTCTATTTGGACTCATTGGCAGTGTGATCGGTGGCGCCCTCACCGACAAGTTTGGTCGCAGGCAGTTGATCCTCTTCGGACTTGTCTTCAGCGCCTTGAGCAGTCTTTTGTTTGGTCTTGCTTCGGATGTAAAAGTCCTCTATTTTCTCGTCGGGATCGTAGGACTACTTTCAAGGGTCTCTGCGCCCGCACATGATGCCATGATGGCAGATATCCTGCCTGAGGACAAGCGACAGGAGGCGTTTGGCATTACGCGTGTGGTCTTTAACTATGCCTGGATCTTTGGCACAGCTCTTGGAGGGCTGATCGCGTCTCGCTCGTTCCTGGCTCTATTCGTCGCGGACGCGGTCTTAAGTCTCACCGTTGCCATTATCCTGTATCGTTTTCTTCCGGAAACCAAACCCACTTCCCATATGGAAGCGAAGAAGAGTGAATCTTTCCTGACAACTGTCGCGGGTTATCGTATTGTATTGCGGGATCTGGCTTATATGGGATTTACCCTGGCAGGGATGATCGTGCTGATTGTTTATCAACAACAATATGGAGCGCTGGCGGTCTACCTGCGGGATGTTCATCACATCGGTTCGAAAAGTTATGGTCTGATGTTATCAATTACAGGGCTTGAGGTGGTGCTCTTCCAAATCTGGATCAGCCGGACCATCCGCAAGTTTCCACCCTTCCTGATGATGACCCTCGGCGCATTGTTCTTCATGGTTGGTTTCACCATGATCGGATTTGCAAGGGGCTTTGTATTCTTCCTCCTGTCTGTCATCATCGCGACGGTGGGAGAAATGATTATGTTTCCAACCAATAAAGCACTGGCTGTCAACTTCGCGCCGGCAGAGATGCGAGGCCGCTACATGGCTGTTTACGATCTCGGTTGGACAATCCCTGCCACGTTTGGTCCCGCTGCGGCCGGTCTCATCCTCGATAACTATAATCCCAATTTATTGTGGTATATCGGCGGCATCTTATGCGCGATTTCTGCGATCAGTTTTTATGCTTTGCACCTGTGGCTTGGCAGGCAGCAACGTTTTGTCCCTGCGCCAGTAGAACAGGAAATTTCGACAACCGCATAAGCAACCTTGCGAAGGTTGGTCGGTTTGTTAGCTTATGGGCATTGTAAAACCTTCGCAAGGTTAATTTAAAATCCTTTTGGGAGGGTGTTATGAAAATCCTAGCCATGGAAATTGAAGTGGAGGGCATCAAGCCTGAACAGTACGAGCCTCATCTTAAGGCAGAAGCCCAACGTGCCTGGGAACTCTACCAAAGTGGAGTGATCCGTGAACTGTATTTTCGTGCAGACAGGTCTGAGGCAGTACTGATACTAGAATGTGCAGATGTAAACGAGGCGCAACAGCTACTGGCATCCTTGCCCCTGGTGAAGGCAGGCTTGATCACCTTTGAAGTCATTCCGCTGGTTTCGTATCCAGGTTTTGCAAGGTTATTTGGGGAATAAATACACTTCTTTCGATTGGGGGTTTTTAACTTGACAGATTAAGTAAGAATTGTAAAATAGCCTTCGTCATCACCCTATGTCCTACATTAATTATTGCACCTGTCTACGGCGGGGTTCGTAATCACCGCCTGAAATACCCTCTTACTGATTAGCAGTCAACGACTCAAGGCAGTGAAACGTCCCCCGCGTATAACAAATCCGCGCAGGATGCTATCTTGTCTTGGTTTGTCCGTTGACTGCTTTTTAAATGTAGGTTTACGTTGAGCTGGTGGAGAAACATAGTCCCCTAGTTCTCCGCTTCATAGAAATGCAGAGAATCACACCAAAACTTTATTACTGAAAAGGAAAAAACATGTCTTACGTTCACCCTGAATATCTTGTGGAAACAGACTGGGTTGCCGAGCATTTGAACGACCCGGATGTCCGCATTATTGAATCAGATGAAGACCCTTTGCTCTACGCAGTCGGTCATATCCCCGGAGCTGTACAGGTCGATTGGTTCAGCACCTTGCAGCATCCTTTGCGCCGCGATTTTCTCACCAAGGAGAAGTTCGAAGAAGTAGCGTCCAATCTCGGGATCACCAACGATACAACTGTCGTGTTCTATGGTGACAAATCCAACTGGTTTGCCTGTTATGCCTTGTGGCTCTTCCAATATTATGGTCACCAGAATGTGAGGATCATGAACGGTGGGCGCGCCAAATGGGAAAAGGAAAACCGTCCGCTCGTGAAGGACGTCGCGTCTTATCAGAAAACAACCTATCGTGCCAAAGAGGCGGATAAGAACATCCGCGCCTTCCGTGACGAGGTACGAAAGCAGAGTGAATCGAAGAAGCCTCTTGTGGACGTCCGCTCACCGAAGGAATACTCGGGCGAACTGATCTCCATGCCGAACTATCCTCAGGAGGGAGCGACGCGCGGCGGTCACATCCCGGGTGCAGTAAGCATTCCCTGGGCACAGGCAGTCAATGAAGCCGACAACACGTTCAAGACTCCCGAGGAACTGCGCGCCCTTTACGAAGGCAAGGGAATCAAACCTGATGAGGAAGTCATCGCCTACTGCCGCATCGGTGAACGTTCCTCGTTGACCTGGTTTGTGTTAAAGTATCTGCTCGGTTATCCAAAGGTCAAGAACTATGACGGTTCCTGGACCGAATGGGGTAACCTGGTAGACGCACCCATCGAAAAATGATTCTGTGTAGGGGCACAGCGAGCCCTTGAAAGTTAAGATCCTTCATTTTTTGCTGTGCCCCTACGGTTATACATATGCCTCTTCCTCCCAAACTTCAAGAAATTGTAGATGACTTCGCGGGCATGACGCGCGAAGAAAAAATAGAAACACTAGTTGCCTACTCTGAGTCCCTGCCCTCTATCCCTGATCGTCTCAAGGACCAGCGCGATAAGATGGATGATGTGCCAGAGTGTATGACACCGGTCTGTTTGTTGGGCGAAAAAAATCCAGAGGGCGGCATAGAGTTTTACTTTGACATTCCACCCCAATCTCCCACCGTGCGCGGGCTGGCTGCGATCCTTGCCAACGGACTCAACGGCTTGAAGCCCGAAGAAATACTTTCTGTTCCCGGGGATTTTTTCCTGCCGATGAATTTGCAGGATACTATTTCTCAGCAACGTATTAATGGCTTTATGGGTGTTCTCGCTCATATGAAGCAAACCGTGGTGAAACTGTTGCAAAACGATCTTAACAATTTTTTAAGATAAAACACTTGCAAAAAACATTTATTCATGCTAAACTACAAAAAGTTCAGACCAACCTGCCCCCCTCAGGCTGGTCTGAACTACTTAATAGCAGGGTCATTACAACAGGATAAAAAGCATCTTTTCTTTTGCGCCGATTTAGCTATAATAAGAATGAATTTGTATTTGAGTGTTACTACAGTTGGGAAATCGTTATAGTGGGAGTGGAATCGTGAACAAGTGAAATTGTTTTAATTGTAACCACAGTGCAACAAATCCGCTCCCCACGGAAACAGGGATTGTGACAAAATGTTTTCTGTGGGTCAACATTTGCGCTTTTCAGAGTGGCTTCAAGCAGAGATGGATAGACGAGGCTGGTCCCAATCTGATTGCGCGCGCTCAGCCAACTTAAATCGAGCGGTGATCAATAAACTTCTCAACGGAAAGAGCAAACCACAACCACCCACACTGGCAGCCATCGCGCAGCCTTCAAAATACCTGTTGAAACGGCCTATCGAGCGGCAGGTTTACTTCCACCCAATTTGGAGGGTGATGATACAACCGTAGAATTGGTTCATATTTTCAAGAGCATTCAAAGTCCCCAACGAAAAGCAACTGCCATTATGCTTCTCAAAGCGCTCGTTGCAGAAGAAGAAAATGAACAACGCAGCGACGGCAAAGAAAAGCGTCGATAAAAAAGAGACATAGCCCCCGCATGCTTGAAAGCATAGATTGATGATCCCCGTCTTAGAAACGGGGATATTTTTTTCATCCATAGGGGCTATTAAACTTCTTCCAAGTTGGATATATTATTCGTTATTCTACATAGTGCCGCACGCATGCTGTGCATGTGTATCTAAACTAAAATCTATCCTACATTTCGCTTCAAAAAGTTTAGTGATTTATGAGACCAGCGGTAAAAAGGAGTATTCAGCTACATGAGACGAAGCCTGATTTTTCCTGCTTTATGGATTTTCACCTTACTTGCCTGCACGTTGACAGCGACTCCCATTCCGCCTACTTTTGTTGAAACCAATATCCCTACGAACACAGCTTTTTTACCAATCACTGAGACAATGACACCTCTCGTGCCGACCGCTTCGCAGACAGCTTCTGTTACACTGACCGATATTTTGACTGAAACGCCTCTTCCATCAGAAACTGCAAGCCCGATACCATCCAACACGTCCCTTCCAACAGTGGAAAGCCTCAACGCCAAAGTGACAGCCGACAGACTGAGCTGCCGTTATGGACCGGGACCAGAATATCTGTATCTCTTTGCGTTTCGGGCAACCGCCAATATTAAACTGATTGGTCGTGTGGATGCTGAGAATTGGAACTGGGTATTGGTAGAAAATAAAGTGCCATGTTGGGTAAAAGCGGATTTTTTGGCAGTAGAAGGTGACATCAAAAGCTTGCCGGTTGTGTATCCTGGATCTGCAAAATTACCGATTACTCCGTACTATCCGCCCTCCGAGGTAACAAGTACAAAGCGGAATAACCTGACCAACGAGATCACTGTTTCGTGGGCGGAAATTCCGGTCAGCCTGGGTGATTATGAAGATGACTCCATGCAAACCTATATCATCGAGGTATGGCGCTGTGAGGCTGGTCAATTGATCTTTGATCCGTTGGCAACACGGGTTCCGTATGTCACATTTGTGGATGAGCCTGGCTGCAGTCAGCCCTCGCATGGACAGGTCTGGGTGCAGGAAAAGCATGGTTATGCAGGGCCAGCCGAGATTCCATGGCCGGAGTATCCATAAAGCTAATAAATGCTTTTGCAAGTAACAATTTCTTGTACAGAATCCGCCTCCAGCTCCAAAGAGGCGGTTTTTATTCCATTTTCTAAATTTATCTTTAGGAATTTTGAAGTAACTATTGACAATCCTAAAATAATATTGTAATATTGAAAACGTAAATCAATAAATCATAAAAATAATCAACAAAACTTGTTTTTTCTTAAAACAGACTTTAAAAAGGAGCTTCTAATGACAGAGTTTGCGATTGAAGCCAAACAATTGGTCAAAAAATTCCCCGCCCGGGCAGGCACCGGTGATAAAAAAGCCGAAGGCGAGTCTTCCCCCGCCCCAAAGAAAAGGCTCTTGCCTTTCGGCAAGAAAGAGCCGAAAGCCATATTCACTGCGGTTAACGGCGTGGATCTGCAGATCGAGCGCGGCGAGATCTTTGGTTTGCTGGGACCGAACGGCGCAGGCAAATCCACGACGATCCGCATGCTCTGTACCTTGCTCGAACCCACCAGCGGCACGGCGCAGGTCAATGGTTTTGACATTGTCAAACAAGCCAATGACGTACGCCGCAGCCTAGGAACGGTCTTGGCCGGCGAGCGCAGCATTTATTGGAAGCTCACGGGTCGTGAAAATCTCGAATATTTCGCGGCGCTGTACCACATCCCACAAGCGATTGCGAAGAAACGCGTCGAAGAGCTCATCGAGCGCATGGAGCTTAAAGAGCGCGCCAACGAACTGGTTGAAAAATACTCAACTGGGATGCGACAGCGCATCGCCATCTCAAAAGCACTCCTGGCGCGTCCGCCGATCCTTCTTCTGGATGAACCCACGCTCGGGCTGGACCCTCAAGCGGCGCGCCGTGTAAGAGAGCTGATCGCCGAACTGAAGCAGGAAGGTCACACCATCCTGTTGACCACTCACTATATGGAAGAGGCAGACCTGCTGTCTGACCGGATTGGGATCATTGATACAGGCAAAGTCATCGCCCTTGATACGCCTGAAGGACTCAAACGCCGCATCGACCAGAAGGAAGTGATCCGCCTGGAACTCACGGGCTGGCACGATGATCTGGCAGGCAAACTCAAGAGCATATCCGGCATCGAGAATCTGACCACACATCAACAAGGCGATGCCGATTTGTGGGAAGTAAACATGCATGCTCAGAACAGCCGCGCCGCTCTACCGCGTATTGTGGAAAGTATCAGTGGCAATGGCACTCGTCTGGTGAATATGAACATCGTCAAGCCATCGCTTGAAGATGTGTTTATCCATCTCACCGGCAAAGCGTTGCGCGATTGAGGATGCAGTCATGACAACTCAATCAATACCCCTGACACGCTCCTTAGGCCACCCCAACTTCTTATCAGGTTTGCGCGCATTATGGGCTGTCATCAAGCGCGAATGGGTTATTTTTCTCCGTTACCCGAGCTGGTTCATTTCGTTGTTCATCTGGCCGATCATATTTCCGCTCTCCTATGTCATGACGGCACGTGCCCTCTCCGGCAGGGATGGCATCGGAATGGCTCAGTTTCAGGCTACGACAGGCTTGCATGATTACACAGGCTATATCGCCATCGGTACGATCATCTGGATGTGGCAGAATGTGGTCTTATGGAACATAGGCTTTTCGCTCCGCAACGAACAATTGCGCGGCACTCTTGAATCGAACTGGCTTTCCCCCACCTGGCGTTTTACCTATCTCCTTGGCAGCAGCGTCCCCCAACTGATTTCGATGCTAATGTTCCTGACTGTCTCTGCTATTGAATTCGTATTGGTCTTTGGCGTGCAATTTCAAGGCAGTCTGTGGCTCACATTACTGGTGCTCATGGTGGCCATCCCCTCGGTGTATGGACTTGGGTTTGCTTTTGCCAGCCTGGTCATTACTGCAAAAGAAGCCAATGCGTTTGTATTCCTCGTGCGTGGACTTGTGATGATCTTCTGCGGGATCACGTACCCGATCAGCATCCTGCCCGATTGGATGCGCCCCATCGCAAACTGGCTACCACAGACCTACATTATCCATGCCATACGCTCCGCCTCCCTTTCGACAGATGGCTTGCCAGCCATCACAGGAGATCTCAAAATCCTGGCTTTATTTGGCATCTTCTGGCTTACCTTCGGATATTTGGTCTTCAACTGGATGGAGCGCCGCGCCCGCCGAACCGGTGCGATTGGACAATACTAAAATGAAATCAAATTTCGTTCTCTTTCAGCCTACCCTTGCAACACAATTCCATGCGTTAGCCGCGATTGTCCGCAAGGACTGGAAACAATACTGGCGATATCCGCTGAATGCCGTCTCTACTGTTCTTCAACCAGTGATCTGGCTGGCGCCTGTGTACTTCATGGGTAAGGCATTCAGTATTAATGGACAGGCATTGGGCTTCGCTCAATACAGTGGCACATCGGACTACATGTCCTTCCTTATTCTGGGCGCGGTGCTCGGGAACTTTGTCAACGCCGTGTTTTGGGGAATGGGGTATGCCCTCAAAAACGACATGGATGCCGGTGTGATGGAATCGAACTGGCTGACTCCTGTCCCCCGTCTGCTCATTTTGATCGGACGTTCACTTACTAACTTGTTTGTCACCGCCGTCACATCGTTTGGCATGTTGATCGTATGTAAATTCGTCTTTGGCTTTCATCCAACAGGGGATGTATTGAAAGCTGTCATGGCAATCGTTCCTATGCTGATCGGACTGTATGGTTTCGGGTTTGCCTTTGCAGGGTTGGTGCTCATCATGCGTGAGGCCAACACGATGGTGGACATGAGTGCCTTCCTGGTTCAGGTTTTCTCGGGGGCCGATTTCCCCGTCACGATCCTGCCAAAGTGGCTGCTTCCAATTGCCCTTATCCTGCCATTAACCTATGGGCTCGACGCCGCCCGTGGACTATTGTTAAAAACAAATACCCTGTTATCGATTGGCACAGAAGTGATTCTGCTGATCATCTTCATGTTCGTTATGCTGTGGCTTGGCTCCTGGATCTTCTATCGAGTGGAACGGAGAGTCCGTATGTTGGGAACACTGGGACAGCACTAGATCTGGAAACTCAGTACTTCATCAGAATGATTTGATTTTGCTAGTCCTTCAGACAATAGTAGGTACGTATTGAAGGAAAAGAAGCATGAGCACAACACCAGCACACAAGATCAGAAGAGGGAAGCCAGCAAGAAGGTGGCTTGTTACTCTGGCTGTTTCTGCTCCCATTATTTTCTGGATGGTTGGGTTGCTCGGCTGACGTGCAATCTGAAAGGAGAGATATTATGTTCAATGAAGAGGCCAAAGAGCGAATCGAGCAACGCATGAAGGAGGCAGAGATCTATAGCCTGCAAAAGCGGCTGGGGTATGGTGACTCTAAGATTGCACGATGGATTTTGGTGCTCATCATAGTGATGGCGGTGGTGGCGGTTGGACTGCTGCTCTAAGGGATATTTCGTTTAGAAGGTAGCTGAGAAGAATCCTCCGATAAGCGCGCTGACTGCTGAATTTGGACACAAGCAACGCATTTTGTTTGGACTCTTATTCAAGGACATCCGCGCACTGACCTCCGCTTGATAGCATCAGGAATTTCAGAGAACATTAATGCAAAGCTAGAACAAATGTGCTATAATAGATTCTCACCACACGAA
>DASWEH010000467.1:0-8282 GCA_036394895.1 Anaerolineales bacterium | reverse complement strand
ATTGTTGCTCATGCCCAGGAGGAAGACCCCGGTCGAACTGTTATACGTGCCGATCGTATCGACGCCATCCCAGTCGCCGGCAATTGGTTGATCTCCTACCTCGCCAAAGGCAAAGACCAGATCGGCAAAACCGGTTGTATTGGAATTGCGCAGGTAAAAACTACCATTCCGGTAAATGCCGATCGTGGAGGTGCTATTGCCATCCCAATCCCCTGCAACAGGGAGATCCCCAGCCTGACCAAAATTGAATTGAATATCTGCAAACCCGGCGCTATTCGTATTCTTGAGATACCAGCCGCCATTACTCGGACGAAATACTTTGGTTTTGTCAGTGACTGAAAGCAAGAGTCCTTCCAATTCTTTATACTCCAAAAAGTAATCGATGTTACTCTGCACCTCGCTCATCCCGCCCTTGACTCCTAATAGCAGGTCTCAGTAGTGGGAATATAATATTTGGGGAGACCCACGCCGAGCAGCGCAGATTATACTGTCAGCATGGAAGCACTTTGTCTATATTGCTTGAAAACTCATCATGATCTTCCTGGTTAGACCCCTCCCTGGAGGGGTAATATCCACTTGCTCATCACCTGGATTGCTCGTACAATCAGGGCGGTAAAAAAGTAGGGGCGACCCGTTATGCGTACTATGAAATCATCGATTTCGCAGGAGTTTTAAGCGATGTCTGGTATGTTGATTTTGACGGGTCGCCCATACAAGATATCGAATCGGGAAAGGAATGCTCATGACCGACCTAAAAAGTTTTGGTGAACGTATTGTAAGCAACCTTGAGCAGGTGATTGTAGGGAAGGCCCAATCCGTGGAGTTGGTTGTGATTGGCTTGTTATGCCAGGGGCATGTTTTGATCGAAGATGTGCCTGGAGTGGGGAAGACGATGCTTGCGCGTAGCTTAGCGAAATCGCTGGATTGCACGTTCAACCGCATCCAGTTTACGCCTGATATGCTCCCAAGCGACGTGACCGGCGTATCTATTTTTAACCAGGAGAAACGTACGTTTGAATTTCGCTCCGGTCCGATCATGGGGCAGATCATCCTTGCGGACGAAGTCAACCGCGCCACGCCCAAAACCCAGGCTGCACTGCTGGAGGCGATGGAGGAACGTCAGGTGACCGTAGATGGCGTTACCCATCCATTGCCACAACCTTTTATGGTACTTGCCACGCAGAATCCCATCGAATATGAAGGGACGTTCCCTCTGCCTGAGGCGCAGCTTGATCGTTTCCTCCTACGCGTGCGGATGGGCTACCCAAACCCGTCCGAGGAGATGAGGGTCCTGAACCAGCAACAGTTCCGGCACCCGATTGAATCGCTGGGGTCTGTTGTTAAAGTGGAGGATCTCCTGAACGCTATCGAGGACATCCGCCAGATATATGTCTCTCCGGCGATCCAAAGATATATTATCGATCTGGTTGGGCGCACTCGCCAAAGCGGAGATGTGTATCTGGGGGCAAGCCCGCGCGGCAGTCTGGCGTTGTTCCGGTCCGGGCAGGCGCGCGCCGCGCTGCTGGGACGTGATCACGTTCTCCCAGATGACATCAAAGCGCTGGCTGTGCCTGTGCTCGGGCATCGTATCATAGTCTCACCGGCGGCGCGTTTGCGTGAATTGAGTGCTGACCGCATTGTGCAGGAAATTGTTTATAGCGCTCCGGTGCCAGGGGGCGATTATCAGGCTTCCGCTGCAGAAGGGAAAGTGAAGGTCAAGGCACAGTGACCCCGGGCCGTATTTTTGTTCTAATCATGCTCGTGGTTGGTGGGGTTGGAACGGCGGTCAATGGAGGAACGGTCTATATCAGGCTGCTTTATCTGAGCACACTGCTGATCCTGATTGCCTGGCTCTTGACCACGTTTTCCTTACGAGGCCTAAAAGTAGAGCGGCAGGCACGTTCTCTGCGTGCCAGCGTGGGCGATATTTTCGAAGAGCACTTTGAGATTTTCAATACCAGCCGAGTACCTAAGTTATGGCTAGAAGTGGCAAACGAGACGACCATTCCTCATGCGACTGGCTCACGGGTTGTGACATTCTTGCGCGGGAAACAGAAACGCATTTATACATCTCGAACCTGGCTGACCAATCGCGGTGGGTTCGCGTTAGGACCCACGAAAATTACCTCTGGTGATCCCTTTGGAATTTTCCGCGTGTCGAAAAATTATCCAGCCACAGCTTCACTGGTTGTTTTACCGATGCTCTTTCCGGTGGCGGAATTTGTATCGCCTCCTGGTTTGCTGCCTGGAGGCAAGGCGATCCGTCGCAAATCGATTGATGTTACCCCTCACGCCGCGGGCATTCGTGAATATGTGCCTGGTGACCCGATGAAGCGCATCCACTGGCCCACCAGCGTTCGCCGCGACCAGTTGATGGTCAAGGAGTTTGAGCAGGATCCACAATCGGAGGTCTGGTTATTTCTTGACACCCACAAAAATGCCCATGTTGCGAAGCCCGGAGAAAATTACGATACACCTCCTATCGACGATTTGCTTTTGCTTCGTCGCCGTAAGGTGAAGTTGCCTCCCTCCACGCTGGAGTATTCGATCAGTATCGCCGCGTCCCTTGCACGTTACTTTATTGGGCAGCGCCGTGCAGTTGGACTTGTGAGCGCATTGGGACACACTTTTAAGGTCATTCCGGCTGAACGGAGCGAACGGCAGGAGGCAAAAATCCTTGAAGAGCTTGCGTTCCTTCAAGCAGAGAGCACGTACACCCTACCTGGTCTAGTCACTGCTCAAATGGGACAGTTGTCGCAAGGCAGCAGCGCGATCCTCATCACGCCTATGATCTGGCCCGAGCTGTTGCTGGGTGTGGATAGCCTTCAGCGACGCAACCTGCGACCGATTGTGGTATTGTTGATGTCGCAGTCATTTGGCAGCCGCGCTACTAATAACGATCTTGCACAATCGTTGGATGAGCGCAAAGTGCCCGTCTGCCGCGTGTATTGTGAAGCCGATCTCTCGGAGACCCTTTCCAGTTTTGCAGCCAATACCTTTTCTCAGGATGTAGCATGGCGCAGACCCGTGTTATCACACTTGACCTAAAATTTCAGGGACGCCCGCACGCCATCGCTTCGTATCTGATTCGAAGCGGCGAGGCTGTGGTGCTGATCGAAAGCGGACCCGGCTCGACTCTTCCGGGGCTTGAAGCAGGCCTGGCAACGGAAGGTTTATCTCCCCGCGACGTAACTCACGTCTTGCTCACGCACATTCACCTGGATCATGCTGGCGCGGCGGGCTGGTTGGTACGACAAGGCGCTGAGATCTACGTTCATCCGGTTGGCGCGCCGCATATGATCAATCCGGAGAAATTGCTGGCAAGTGCAAGGCGTATTTACGGTGACCGAATGGACTCGCTTTGGGGAGAGTTCCAGCCCGTACCCGAAGATAAGTTGATCGTACCGAAAGATACGGAAGAAATAGAGATTGGAAATTTGAGATTTGTTCCAATCAATACGCCTGGACATGCAGAACACCATTACGCATACTTATTTGAAGATATTTGTTTTTCTGGTGATGTGGGCGGCGTGCGGATCCCAGGGTATCAATATTTACGACTCCCGATGGTGGCGCCGGAACTAAACTTGGAACGCTGGCATGAAAGCATGAACCGACTCCGCAAGGAAAAATTCGCACGTATCGCGCCGACTCATTTTGGTATTTACGACGATCCCGAATGGCATTTGCGCGAAGTGGATAAAGGGCTGGATGATGCCGAGCGCTGGCTCGAGAAAACGATGTCGGAAGATCCATCCCCGCCCGTCGAGGCGATGCGCGAAAGCTTCACCGATTGGATGGTGGAACAAGCCACCGAAATAGGCTTAAGCGAGGATGTGGTGAATGCCTTTACCGTAGCGAACCCGCCCGGCATGAGCGCAGATGGATTGTTGAGGTATTGGAAGAAAGTGAAGAACGCGGGGTAGATAAATGTGAAGATGTAGGAAGAAATAGGATCTACAAACAAACTGGCAGGACGGTGAATTTCTCGAAGTTATTTGGTTACATTTTTATAATTGCTATTTCATCCTGTCTGTTGTTCTACGTGGTTGGTATATGGTTTTCAATTGCGGGGCAAGAAACCTCTATTTCAATAGTTGCATCTACATTTTATTATCTCGTGATGATAGCTGGAATGGCAGTATTTGCAGTTTTTGTTCTTTGGAAGTTTCCGGATATTTCCACTTCGGATAAAGGGATAGATCTGAAGGTTTTCTTCTATTCAATGCACGTTGAGTGGAAAAATATCGTACGAACGGAAAAAAGAAAAACTGGATTGTTTATCTTTCTGAGATGTAAAGGTCTCCTGTTAAATCGACTCTATGGATTATTCGACGCCAAAGTGTGGGATCAACCAGTAGTCTTATTTGTTTCAGATGAGGAGCTGGTTAACCGCCTCGAAGGAGATATAAAAGAGCATCTGCACACAGCATGATAAGATTAACAGCGCCGAGCAAGGCGCTGTTTTTGTCTTTATTTCTTGATGGATAATGCGGCACCTACAGCGGCTCTTGTATGGTGTTACTGGTTGTACTAAAACAACCTAAGTCAAAGATCAATTACGTCATAGCGTATAATTAATATATGGTCAAACGGACAGCAATTCAGATCCCATCGGAACATCGAGGCAGGCCAGTCTCAATGAAAGCCATCCAAAGCATTGCCCGGCACATCGTGCAGAGATTCAATCCCGAACAGATCATTCTATTCGGTTCACACGCTTATGGAAAGCCGACCGCCGAGAGCGATGTAGACTTGCTCGTGGTGATGGACACTCCTGAAGATGAAATGGAGGCAATGGTGGAGATTGCAAAGTCGCTACCAATCCTCACATTCAGTGTGGATGTGATCGTCCGCTCGCGGCGAACACTTGAGCGACGGAAGAAACTTGGCGATTGGTTCCTGCGCGAAGTGACCCAAAAAGGCAAAGTACTGTATGAACGAACTGACCAAAGAATGGGTGGATAAAGCCGAAGCAGATTTCTACAGCGCAGATTTACTGCTGCATGCTGGAGAATATCCCCTCTCAGAACCTGCATGCTTTCATTGCCAGCAATGTGCAGAAAAATATCTCAAGGCTTATTTGCAGGACAATCAGGTTAACTTTGAGCGTAAGCACGATTTAATGCCGCTTTTGGCGCTGTGTGTTTCTTTGGACGAAGTTTTCAAATCGCTGAAGGATGACCTTCAGGAACTGGATAGATATGCAGTGGTTGTACGCTACCCGGGAGTAGTGCTGAAACCGGAAACGGCAGAATCTGCATTGAAGACTACTGAGAAAGTGCGTCAATTTGTCAGACGTAAATTGAATTTAAAATAATCCACTTCAAAGCTGCTTGAGGAGAGAACCAGTACAACATGATAAGATTAACAGCGCTGCAAAAGGCGCTATTTTTGTCTTTATTCCTTGACGGATGTCACATTGAACCAATGATGCTTGGGACAAGTCATTTTCAATAGTTCAAGATATAATTTTATTGCTTTCTTAAGTTTATCCTACAACGTGTAGGAGCGACCCGTCGAGGTCTAAACCTGGTCATTTCCTGAAAGAGTAATGCGTCTCTTTGTGTCGCGGATAGCATGGAAGGGTCGCCCCCAATCTTCATCAAGGAGTTTGCATGAAACATTTTCTTGCCATATCTGATCTATCTTCGGGGGAAGTGCAGGACCTGCTCGACCTAGCCATCAAATTAAAAGAAGAATATTTCAAGAAAGGCAACCCTCCCTACTTCAAAGGCAAAGTTCTCGGCATGATCTTCCAGAAGCCCAGCCTGCGGACGCGCGTCTCGTTTGACATGGCCATGCGTCACTGTGGGGGCGACGCGCTTTATCTCTCGCCTAGCGAAATTGGCCTGGGCAAGCGCGAATCGATTGCCGATATTGCGCGTGTACTTTCTGGTTATGTCCATGCTTTGATGGCGCGCGTGTTCGAACACGCGCATGTCTTGCAACTGGCGCAGTGGTCTGAGATCCCTGTGGTCAATGGGCTGAGTGATTACAACCATCCCTGTCAGGGCATGGCAGATGCGCTCACAATTCAGGAGAAATTTGGCAAAGCCAAAGGCTTGAATGTTTCGTATGTTGGGGATGGGAATAATGTGGCGGTCTCGCTGATGCATGTCGCTGCGAAACTGTGTTGGAACTTTACGATTGCAAGCCCCGAAGGTTATGACCTCAATGCCAAGGCAGTTGGGGTCGCAAAAGATATTTCAGAAGAAACAGGCAGCAAATTGACGTTCCTGCGTGATCCGCATGAAGCGGTGAGAGGCGCGCACGTGATATACACGGATACTTGGACCTCGATGGGACAGGAAGAAGAGACCGCCAAGCGCGAGAAGGTCTTCCCGCCCTATCAGGTTAATTCTCAATTGGTCAACGGAGCGGATAAGGATGTGATCGTGATGCATTGCCTGCCCGCGCATCGCAACCACGAGTTGACTGATGAGGTAGCAGATGGTCCGCATTCGGTGATCTTCCCGCAAGCGCACAACCGCATCTATGCCCAGAAGGCGATTTTGGCGCGGTTGTTTGGCGTTGGGTAAATAACCTCGGTGGTTGAACCTTCGGTCGAAACCACCCGTGACAAGTTATATTTGCTTATCATATATGGTCTCGATACGGGCTGAGAAAAACGCTCAGCCCACTCGACCACCGAGATCACAAGAAATAAAAGGAATTTATGAATTCAAAAGATTATATTGCGTTAGAAGAACAATACGGCGCGCATAATTATCATCCGTTGGATGTGGTCATCGAACGGGGGGAGGGCGTCTGGGTCTATGATGTGGATGGCAAGAAATATCTCGATTGTTTGTCTGCTTATTCTGCTGTCAATCAGGGACATGTCCATCCGCATATATTGAATGCGCTGGTGGAACAAGCGAAGAAGGTCACACTGACTTCACGAGCTTTCCGCAATGACCAGTTACCACTGCTTTACAAAGAACTCTCCGAGATGACCGGTTACGAAATGTCTCTGCCGATGAACAGCGGGGCAGAAGCTGTGGAGACGGCGCTCAAGCTGGCGCGCAAGTGGGCATATCGAGTCAAGGGTGTGCCGCGCCACCAGGCAGAAATCATTACCGCAGCGGGGAACTTCCATGGGCGCACGATTTCCATTGTCACCTTCTCCAGCGAGCCACTCTATCGCGATGACTTTGGTCCTTTCACACCGGGCTTTGTAAACGTTGCCTATGGGGATGCAAATGCTATTGAAAAAGCGATTACGCCGAATACCGCGGCCGTGTTGCTCGAGCCTATTCAAGGCGAAGGCGGAGTCATCATCCCTCCTGCTGGTTATCTGAAGAAGGTTGCAGATATTTGCAAGAAGAATAATGTTTTATTGATGGCGGATGAAATTCAAACGGGTCTCGGCCGGACGGGAAAACTGTTCGCCGCGCAGCATGAAAACGTTCGCCCGGATGTGACGATCATCGGTAAAGCCCTCGCCGGAGGTTTTTACCCCGTCTCTGCTGTGTTAGCAGATCAAGAGTTGCTTGGCTTGTTCCAGCCTGGCGAACACGGATCAACCTTCGGTGGTAATCCGCTCGCGGCTGCGGTGGCACGCGCCTCCCTACGCGTGATCCGAGCGGAAAATTTGGCAGAGCGTTCCCGCGAACTGGGCGAATACTTTATGGAGCAATTAGCCGAGATCCCGAGCCCGCATGTCAAGGAAGTACGCGGCAAAGGTCTTTTGATCGGAGTCGAATTAAAGCCAGAAGCCAAAGGCGCCCGTCGATTCTGCGAAGCGATGCAGGAGAGGGGCATCCTTGCAAAAGAAACGCATGATCATGTGATCCGTTTTGCGCCCCCGCTTGTGATCGATAAAGAGACGATTGATTGGGCACTGCCCTCCATTCGTGAAGTGTTGAATATGAAATAAATTGCAGACCCTAAGGGTTTTTGCGACACTTGCACCTGCGTGCCAGTGCAGGTGAGCATCCCCGAAGTATAGCGAGGGACAAAACCCTTAGAGTCTATTTAGAGTTTTTCAAGGAGGCTCCATGAACATTGGTATTCCAAAAGAGAGACGTCCATTTGAGTCACGAGTGGGTCTTTCTCCCGCCGGAGTGGAGATTCTGACCCAACAGGGACATCAGGTCTATGTTGAGCATGAGGCAGGAATAGGCGCCGGGTTTGACGACCGGGAGTTTGAAACTTCCGGGGCGCGGCTGGTCTATTCTCCCGAAGAGGCTTTCGTGCGCGCCGATTTGTTGTTGAAGGTGGCGCGGCCCACGAGGGAAGAACTGGATTGGCTCCGTCCGGGTACAACTCTCACTGGC
>DASWEH010000466.1:0-6822 GCA_036394895.1 Anaerolineales bacterium | reverse complement strand
TCCAATCAGCCTTCTCCCAAAATATCCTGAGCCTACACCCACTCCAGCATCCCCTTGCGCCAGGTGTACACGAGGCCCACAATAAGGATGAGAATGAAGATGATACCCTCTATAACAGCGAATAAACCTAGCGAACCGAGCTTCACAGCCCAGGGGAATAGAAATACCGTTTCAACATCGAAGACCAAGAACACCAGGGCAAAGATGTAATACTGAGCCTTGAACTGTATCCAACTCTCTCCGACGGTCTCGATGCCACACTCATAAGTTGACTGTTTAATGGGATTGGCTTTCTTCGGTCCCAAAACCCATGCGGCTGCGATCGCGCCCACTGGAATAATGAGCCCAACAATGAAGAATAACCCAATGTAAATCCACTGACTCATAGATTCTCCATGGCGAATATATCCATTACGGCAAAATTTGTATTACAAGCGGCGAAATTGTACCATAAAGAACAATCGCCCGGCATTGAAACGATGTCAATAAATTAAGTGATTTTCGTCCTAAATTTACTTATTCGGCTTATTTCGCTTCTTCAAAATGAATTTTGCAATGTCCTCTAAAAATGGAAAGCCGATAATTGTCCCCACGACTGATCCAACCACCCCGGTTGTTCGGGCCAAATTTCCAGATAAACCCAAGAAATTCACCGCTTCGATCTCAAGGATTTGAGCCGATACCGCTTGTCGGCTTTCTTCTCCGTTCAACTTGTCGACAAAACGCAAATGTAACCAGATCGTTCCGTGGTAAACGCCGGCTTCTGGCGGACGAATACTCCAGTAAAAGGTGACCGAACTTCCAGGTGAAAGAGCCTCGCTGACCAATTCCGTAGGACGTATTTCCATGCCAGCGATATCGAAACGCGTCTCAGCAATCACATTATGCGATTCATAAAGATTCGGGATTTCGATCACTTGCCCAGTGATGACATTCCCTTCAATTTGAGCAGTTGGTGTGACATTACCCAGATCATCCACCTCGAGCGTCAAGCGGACCAAATCTGAATCGCCCGCGCGCATTTGGGGAGGAAACTCAAGCGTTAAGCGGCGACGTTCCGGGAGCGCAGGTTGAGCCATGATGTCTGAACTGAGAGAGGTGGGAAGTTCCGAGGGTAGAGGCGCGGTGGCCTGCACATTCTCTGGCGGTCGTGCAGCACCTGTCTGTGGTAGCACCCGAGAAGTGAGAAAATAAACAGCAGCACAACCACACAGAATAAGGACTCCAAGAAGGATGGAAAAGATCAAAGTGCGGTTGCTGATTCGCATGAAGGTCAGGCTACAAGGGTTGGCTGAGGCAAGAACGAGGCAGGTGTTGGGAGTTGCAGATCAGTGGGCGAGATGGGGCGACTCCGAATCTCATGTCGTGCCGGCAAGAATCCCCAGATCAGTAGTGCGATGGAAAGTATCAGGATGATCAGCCCAAGGGCAATCCTGACCCGTCTCATTGTTATTGATCCACTTCTTCTACTTCTGCGTACCAACGGACGCGCGTACCAATCAGATCGCGCATCTTCCAGGCCGCGGACTTGGGCATGGACGCTAAAGCAGAGACGAGCTTTTGAATACGATTTAGGACAAGCCCGCGCTCTTCCTGACTTAATACAAGGTCTTCTGTGAGAAGCATATTTTCCACACGCTGCAAATTGATGGACGTGGTTTTATAAAGCCCCCAATCATTCGCACAAAGCCAGGCAATGCGGTCGACATCGATCTTCCCTTCTTTCTCGCTCCCAAGATCATTGTTGAGCAGTAAAGAGATCATATCGAAGGCATCTTTGCGGTTAAGCTCAATAATCTGTGCTTTTGATAAAAATAACTCTGCTAGCGGAATCGTAACAGGGTCGATTCGCAGGCGATCATTTATTGGTAGTTTGTGACACATCTCAAAGTCACCTACCAGAATGTCAATTCGATGACCCGCCACTTCATCATAATAAATCTGGCGGTGTGAACCATTCAGCAGATTGAATTGTTTGTTCGGTGAATAACCCATCTGCTGAAAAAATGATTCGAGTTTATGCCGGTCACCTCGGGAAACAACGAAATCCACATCAGGCGAGTCACGATGAAAAAATCGAGGGTTTGTTTGACTATGTGTGTAAATTGCCAACCCTCCAAAAGCACGCAAGTGAATTTGACTTGCGTCAGCCGCGACAATCAGGCGATTCATCTCAGAAACAAGCTCAGCCAAAGTATCCATAGAAATATACTTATACCCCTCTCCCTTACTGGAAGGAAGAGGGGCAAAGAGTCAAAATCCTTTACTCCACCGGGATTTCCGCCTGAACCTTGTCGAGATCAATACCTTCTCTTTTGCGTGCGGCTTTGAAGCTGAAGTAAATGATCGCAGCCAAGGCATAGTTGGCGAGCATATAAATAATGGATGTGCCGTTCTTGTATCCATTTTCGTTGATGCTGTACCCGATGCCATACAATGCATTCGGGTCCAGAATCCATTGATAGAGCAGGAATACGAGGAAGCCACCAAAAATCACACCCGCAACAGTGATGAGCGGAATGCCTAACACATTATATTTTGCAATTGGCGAAGCCTTATAGAGATCTGGCTTGACATAAGGCAACAAAATTGCGGAGATGGTTGTGCCCAGATAGGTCACGGCGATGACCAGTGTCGAAGCTAGTGTGAGCGAACGGAAATTGGCAATGTTATAAGAGAACAGATATGCAACAACGATAGAGGGAACAACCATCAATAACAACGCATAGATCGGCGTACCCGTGCGATCATCTACCTCTGCCACCTTTTCAGGAAGCAGACGATCAAACGCCGCGGCGAAGATCACACGTGTGGAAGAGAGGAATACTGTGCCACTCCATCCAAACCACCAGAGGCTCATTAGTGCAACAATAATGAATTGAAGAACTCTGCTGGAGGAAAGGAACGCGGCAAACAACGCAGGATACGGCCAAACAGGAAGCGCAGGCGGATCGGTTGTAAAGCCCCAGGCATAATTCCACCAGGCGCCACCAGCCTGCACGTAAAAATCCCAGCCGATGGTTTTGCTAATTGCATATAAAAGCAAAATGCCAAGCAACGTCGTTACGCCAAGCGCAGAAGCCATGCCAACGATGTTGCGCTTAAAATCAGTCGCGCCGCGCACTTCGCCGTACAACGTCGCGCCCCAGTTCGGCCACAGATTGAAGAAAACCAGATATGGAAGGGTCAAAAAGATCAAGCCGAGTCCGCCACCCAGAAATGGAAGAGTCGCGCCTGCATTTGTTCCTAAGGCAACGGTCGCATCATAAACCCCGGGCTGTGCACCAAACATCTCAACAGTGTTCTTCTCAAGCCCTGCTTTGAACGCATCCGGTGAGCCGGTCAGCAATAGGACGATCACAAGCAACAGACCGAGCATCCCACCGTAGAATGAGAACTTTTGAATGCGTGCATAGGTCTTCATACCCAGTGCGATAAAGACGCTCACAATCGCAAGGGTGAGAAGCGATGCCATGAACGCGCCGTTGTTCGTGCCAGCGAACCAGAGCGCGGCATCCTTTGCGCCGAGAATACCCAGAAGTGGCACAAGCACGATGTGGCGGAACATGTCGCCATACAACGGCACCCACAGCCACAGAATGAACCACCAGCCTGTGACTGCAAGAATAAAGCCGACAGCCCCACCCAGAATGCGGCTCTGCCAGACATAATCGCCGCCAGAGCGAGGCATAACGGCGATGAGTGCAGCATAAACGACGACTTCAAAAAAGATAAACAACGCGCTGACGATAAGCGCAGGCACCAACCCTCCCCCGAAATAGTACATCTGACTGAAGCTGTACAAACCGAGGGTAATGAGATTGATGGAGAACAACGCGTAAATGAACGCGTCGAAGACCGACCACGAGCGCACCAGGCCGGTCGCCTTCCGAACAAACAAGTTAGTCATGGGATGCTCCTCCTTCAGGGCTGAAATCTCTCGTGCTACAAAGTTTGTAACACGCAACTCCCAAATTAGTTAACCTGTCGTCAGAACGTAATTCTCGATCTTATTTTTTCCAAGTTTCACGATTGCGCCGAGAAGTGTTCCCTGTTCGTACATGGAACCGGGATTGATGCATAACGTTTTGCCGATTCGGGTGGCGCCGCGTCCTTCGTGGATATGCCCATGCAAACCAAGCAATGGTTGAGTCTCTTCGATAGCTTTTCTTAGGGCAGTTGAGCCGACAGCTTTGAGTGCCTGACCAGCCATTTTTGGACGCAGGTCTTTATCCAGTTCCGGTGCCTCATCAAGACTCGACTTATAGGGCGGCACATGGATGTTGAAAACCGCGTTACGAGGGTCTTTGAGTCTGGAGATCATCGCCTCATACCGGACTTTGAGCTGGTCCTCGTCTTCTTCGCGGTCCGTATCCCAGGGCGTGCGATTCGACCAACCGGAGGCGATCATCTCGTGGTACGAGTCGAGGGGAGTCACCTGCCCTTCGACAAGTAACACGCGTCGGCTGCAGCGAATGATCTCGTCCACCTCTTCCATGTCATCATTGCCTGGGGAGCAGTAGACCTTGAGATCCGTACCATCCAGCTTTTTATCGGCGAGATCCATCCACTGTTGGACAACCTTTAAGACTTCCTGTTTGAAGATTTGACTAACGCGATCGGGGCTTTTCTCGAGTTCACTGATCTCGTCAGGCGTGGTCATATAGGGGTAATACCCGCGACTTCGGATGCGTTTGACTATATCCTTTAATTCCTCATCGTTTGTCGTAATAAACTCTTGTTCAAGTAAGATAGTCTTATAAGTATTTCCACCCTGATGGATCACTGGCACGACAGCTTTACCCGTCATGTCACCTCCCAGAATCAACACGTCAGCTCCGTAAAATTTTCCTGCGTTGAGAAACTTGCTCCAACAAATATCCGACCCGTGAATGTCTGTTGCAAAGAAGAGTTTTGTCACCGCAATATCCTTATTGGAATAGAGGGGTAAATTTCCGCCGATTATACTCGTAAAAGTAGACTATCAAAAAATACTCTAATCCAAAGTTGCTCAAGCCGTTCTGGGCGGGATGCTGCCTAGTGAGCGATATTGATCATCAGCCAATACACCCCTGCCGAAAGCAATCCGCTGGCAGGGATGGTAATCAGCCAGGCCATGATAATTTCCTCTGCCACACTCCAGCGCACTTTGCTGGCGCGCTCTGCCGAACCGACGCCAATGATCGCCGAACTCACCACCTGTGAGGCGCTGACAGGTACTCCAAAGAGAGAGGCTGCGAGAATTACACCCGCAGAGCTCAATTGTGTTGAAAAACTGTGCAATGGACGAATCTTATAAAACTTCCCACCCAATGTGCGGATCAAGCGCCAGCCGCCCAGGCTTGTCCCAATGGCAATGGCTGCCGCGCTGACGGCGATCACCCACAGCGGCACCTCGAACGCTGGCAGGACTCCATTGATGACGAGACTTAAAACAATAATACCCATCGTCTTTTGAGCGTCGTTCGTTCCCTGACCAAATGCCATGACCAGGGCAGTCAGCCATTGTCCGCGCTTGAACAATTCATTGACGCGTGGCGTCGCGCCGCGTACCAAAAAATAAATCAAACGCGTCATTAAAAACCCAGCGAAAAAACCAATCAAAGGGGCAGCAAATAAGGCGATCAAGACCTTATACAATCCGCCAAATTTGATTGCGGCGAGGCCTGCACCAGCGATGACCGCGCCAGCCATCCCACCGATCAAGGCGTGAGAGGAACTACCCGGGATACCAAAATACCAGGTGATGAGGTTCCAAACGATCGCGCCGATCAGAGCGGACGAGATCACTTCCAAGGTCAGAACATTGGATTGAACGATGTCATTCCCAATTGTTTTTGCAACCACCACTCCAAACAGGAATGGACCGAGAAACTCCGCGATGGCGGCAATCCCCAACGCCGTGCGCGGACTGAAGGCGCGCGACGAGATCATCGTCGCGACGATGTTACTGGCATCCCGCATCCCGTTCAGGAAATCGAAGATTAATGCCAAGACGATTACGATAATGAGTTCTTGAGACATAGTATTGGCTGTCATTGCGAGGCGGCGCGCCGAGCGGTCCGCCGTGGCAATCTCCCGTTTCAGTTCTATCGATGGGCTAATTCTATTTAATCGGAGATTGCTTCGCCGAAGGCTCGCAACGACATGTGGGTTTAGGTTTTCTTCACCACAATATCCGCGATAATATTCCCCGCCTCATCCCCACGGTCCGCGGCGTTGGAGAGATGACGATAGACTTCGCGCATCTTCAACATTTCCACTACGTGATGAATATCTTCCGGTCCGCTGAACAGGTCGGCAATGGCCTCGCGGTAAACGCCCTCTACACGATTCTCAAGTGCCTTGGCGCGCTGAGCATGGTCAATGGCCACGGCAGGATTCTTTTGAAGTCGCTGCACTGCTTGATAAATCTCATAGGCGGCATCCTTCAAAAGAGCCGCTATTCTTTGCATGTACGGTGTGGGCTTAACCTTTAGAACCACCATTTCACTAACAGTACTATCCGCATAATCGATCACATCGTCGATGGAACGGGAAAGAGAGAATATATCTTCGCGGTCAAAGGGCGTGACAAAGGTACGATTCAACTCGTCGATCAAAATGCGTCGCACCTCATCCGCTTCCTTTTCTTTGAGCGCCAATTGTTCTGCGATCTCATCATCCTGTGTTTCGAAATATTTGACGAGCAGTTTCACTCCATCGTAAGTAATGGAAGCCTGTTCCTGTATCAGTTTATGAAACACTTCTTCACGCTTTTTAAAAAACCCAAACATGGAAACCTCGGTAGCTTCAAAAAATATTCTATAATGGCTGCTAAAT
>DASWEH010000465.1:0-2754 GCA_036394895.1 Anaerolineales bacterium | reverse complement strand
CTTTTTGGAATTCCGTCACGGACCGATGAGCATGGTTAATGAGAAGGCTGTTGTGGTGGGGATGTTATCAGACGTGAACCGCATTCACGAAGCGAAAGTGCTGTCAGAGATGAAATCTCTTGGGGGAACAGTGACCAGCCTGGGTGAAACCGAAGCAGACGTCGAATTTAAATCGGAAATCCCAGAGGGCACACGCGGAGTCTTGTATCTTCCTGTTTTGCAGTTGATGGCGTTTTATCGTTCGGTGGCGAAAGGTTTGAATCCCGACCGGCCGAAAAATCTAACAGCAGTCGTTCAACTCAATTTGTAAGGCGATTTGTCAAATCGCCCAACGAAAAAAGGAGATGAGATCATGAAAAATCGCTTGCTTGTTCTCGTGATGGTTGTCAGTCTGGTGCTGACAGCTTGTGCAGGTCGTCAGGCGCAGGCGCCTGCTTCCAGTAATGAGCCGGTTACTATCAGCATGATGATGTGGGGCGATCCTGCGGAGCTAGAAGTCTGGAATCAAATCGTAGCTGACTTTCATCAGGCGAAACCGAACATCTCGGTGAAGGTGGAAGTTTCGGATTGGGATTCCTATTGGACGAAGTTAAAGACTCTGCTCTCGGCGGATACTCCACCAGACGTCTTCGCCATGGATGCGCCTCTCTATCTGGACTATCAAAGCCGCGGTGTTTTATTGAACCTTCAGCCGTATCTCGATAAGAATCCCGATATGTTGAAGGGAGTGTATCCGCAAACTTTGGAGGCCTATAACACTGCAGATGGTATGTATGGTTTGCCGCGCGATTTCCAGACCATCGTTCTTTTCTATAACAAAGATATGTTCGATGCCGCGGGTGTGGCATATCCGACCGCGGACTGGACATACGACGATCTTCGCAATGCTGCAAAGCAATTAACGCAGGATTCGAATAGCGATGGAAAGATCGATCAGTATGGTTTTTACTCCGACCTGTGGGATATGGAACTGATTTGGAGTGAAGCCATATGGGCGTATGGCGGTGACATCATCAACGCCGACCATACCAAGACATTGATCGGTGAGCCAAAGGCCCGTGAAGCCTGGCAGCTATTCCATGACATGATGTTCGAAGATAAGTCTTGGCCCGATTCCAACACAGCGGGTGAATATGGAGGCGACCCGTTTCTGGCTGGTGTTGCCGCGATGACGACCATTGGGCACTGGGCGGTACCCGGTTATGCAGAAGTCAACTTCAAATGGGATGTAGCCCCGATGCCGAAGGGCCCCGCAGGACAAGCAACCAGCGTGAACAGTGCCGGCTTTGTCGTTGGAAAGTCTTCCAAGAATCCGGATGCCGCCTTTGAGTTCCTCAAATATGTGTTGAGCGAAGCTGCCCAAAAGCGCTTGGCGGAACTGGGATTTGCCTGCCCGGTACTTAAGAGTGTAGCGGAGAGTGATTCCTTCTTGAAGCAGTCCACTCAAATCGATCAAAAAGTTTTTCTTGATTCGCTTGTCTTCGCTCATATGAAGCCTGTCTTTAAGGGCTACGACGAATGGTCGAGCGCGATCGGAGATGGCATGGCAAGCATTTGGACTGGTGAAGCAGATTTGGAGCCAACATTGGACGATGCCGTCAAAGCCGCGGATGAGGTATTGGCGAGGAATGAGTAAATAGACCTAACCCCCAACCCCTTCCAGAGAAGGGGCAAAGCGGATAGGTCAGGAACCCTCATGGAATACGGACTCAAACCTCTTGGTCGCGAAAAGTTTTGGCTATGGGCGTTGCTGGCGCCGACGCTGATCGGTCTGATATTTGGCGCGTTGGGTTCTGTCGTGGCGACAGTCCTTTTGAGTTTCGCCAAATGGGATTTGCTCACGCCTCCCACCTGGGCAGGCATAACCAATTACGTCGATTTGTTCACAGATCAAAAGGTATTACTGTCGTTAACCAATACCATCAAGTTCACCGCGATGTACGTGCCCGGTGTGGTGATTGTCTCGTTGTTCATCGCGGTGCTGATGAATCGGAAAGTCCGAGGGGTAGGTCTATTTCGCACAGCCTACTTTTTGCCTGCAGTCACCTCCGCGGTGGCAACCGCGCTTGTGTGGAATATGATTTACGGCAGGGATACAGGCATTCTGAACTTCATTCTCGAGCGGCTGGGAATGCAACCTGTTTGCTGGCTTTGTACCGAGAACGCCATGTATGCCGTGGTGCTTGTCAACATTTGGGGCGCGATCGGGGAAGGGATGATCATCTTCCTCGCCGGTCTGACTGCGATCCCGCGTGAGTATTATGAAGCTGCCGCCATCGATGGAGCGAACGGATTCAAACAATTCTTTCGCATTACTGTTCCTCTGCTCACGCCGAGCATTTTCTTCCAGACATTGATTTCCACTATCAATGCCTTTCAAGCCTATGACTATATTTACATGCTCACACGCCGTGGACAGGGAGATAGCTCCGTGCCCGTAGTGGTCTTCTCTATTTATCGCAACGCCTGGAATTTTTTCAACTATGGCGGCGCGAGTGCCCAAGCCATTGAGTTGACGGTCATCGTCGCAGTATTGATGGCGTTTTATTTCTGGCTCGAACGGCGCTATGTTGTCTATGAATGAGAGCAGACATGACAAAACAAAACCAGAAATTTATTCTTGATATTGTTTCGTATACTCTGCTTATCCTGGGCGCGGTGTTGATGGTTGGTCCGTTTTTGTGGATGGTTTCCACGTCGTTCAAATTACCCGGAGATCAATTCACCAAGACGCTCATCCCACCTACGTTTACG
>DASWEH010000464.1:0-3296 GCA_036394895.1 Anaerolineales bacterium | reverse complement strand
GATCTCTTTTGGGTGATCACAGGCTCAGGCTTTATTGCTAATGATCTCGCCTGGATCCAGATGAAAGCCGCGGTTGGACCCTTTGGGGATGAGGTCACGATCCGAGATATTACGACAGATTGGGCTTGTCTCGCGCTATGGGGTCCGCAGGCACGTGCAGTTCTGCAAGAGATCACCAACGATGATGTGTCGAATGAGGGTTTTCCTTACCTTTCAGCAAAGGCGATTGATATCAACGGCGCCAAGGTCTGGGCGCAGCGTGTCAGTTATGTGGGTGAACTGGGATGGGAGTTATACATCCAGCCGAATCGCGCCATCCTGGTTTGGGATAGGTTGATGGAGGCTGGGAAGGAATTTGGTGTCGAGGTCGGTGGATACAAAGTTCTTGATTCACTTCGCCTCGAAAAAGGTTATCGGTATTTCACGACCGACCTTACCCCAACCGATACGCCTTACGAAAGCGGTCAGGGTTTTTGCGTGCAACTGGGCAAAGGTGATTTCATCGGAAGGGATGCATTGATCCAACGAAAGCAGGAAGGATTACAACGCAAACTTTGTACACTGGTTTTAGATGGTGATGAGTTCACGCAAATCTATGGCGGTGAAGCTGTTTATTGCGATGGCAAAGTGATCTCACGTGTCAGAAGCGGTGGATACGGTTATACTGTGAAGAAGAATATTTTGTACGCGTATCTTCCCATCGATTTAGCGAAACAAGGCAATCGCTTCGAACTGGACCTGATCGAGGAACGCCGTTATGCAGAGGTCACTGCGACTGTTTTGTATGATCCAAAAGGTGAGAGGTTGAGAGCTTAACTCAACATGTCGTTGCGAGCCGTAGGCGAAGCAACACCTGCACGGGCACCAGGTGCCAGTGTCTCCTCTTAAACGGAGATAGTCACTGGATAAGAGTTGACCGCTAAACGGGAGATTGCTCACCTGCACTGCAACGAACGCACGATTTGCTTAGCAAATCGGGCGCACACCTGCCCTGGTATGGCTTAAGCCGCACGGTGCCAGGGAGTGTCGTCGGGACGAGCGCCCTCCTCGCAACGACATAAAAGTTATTATGTCCAACACAAAAAAAATTCCTCCGGCTTATGTAGGCTTTGGCATGTTGACACCTGTCACCATCATGGTGCTGGATAGACTTCCAAAGCATAATACCGGCGCGCTAGTACGGGAGTTCAGCGAATTTGTATTTGATGATGCGGCGATCATCGCTTGTCTGTTGCGTCAATGGGGCGTGCCCACGGGTATGATCGGCACGACTGTTGGCGATGACCCGCGTGGGCACGCACTGGCGGATCAATTGCGAGAATGGGGAGTACAGGGAAAAGTTCGCTTCTCCAAAGAGATCAAAACGCCGATGGAGGTCAATGTCTCGGATAAAACCGGTGCGCGCACCTATTTCTGGCATCGCCCACCGGAGATGCTGGCAACATTGGATACGGCCGATTTGTCGTTGTTGAATGGTTCCCAGCTCATGTATGTGGATTGGTACGATGGTGAGCCTATCATTCGGGCAATGGATGAAGCGAAGCAGATCAATGTACCTGTGTTCCTGAATCTGGAGCATGGACATAAGAATCAACAGCTCCTCAAAGAATATGCTAGCCGAGTCACCATTTGTCAGGCGGTCACTGATGCAGCACAACTGGGCAAGACCCGAGCCATGTTGCAGACGGCCCGAAAGTTGCTGAATAGTGGCATCAAGATGGCTCTAATAACTATGGCAAAAGATGGATGTCTTGTTGCAGAAGGAAATATAGCGGTCCGCGTGTATGCGCCAAGAGTCAAAGCTGTAGACGGATGCGGGGCAGGTGCGACCTTTTCCGCGGGCTTCATTTATGGATATTTGAACGGTTGGGATCTGGAAGCCTCCGCAAGATTTGCGACTGCCGCGGCGTCGCTGAAGGTGACTAGAGCCGGCTTGCAAATGTTTACGGTCGAGGAAATTCAGGCGTTGGCAGCTCGATTAAGAGTAGAACATCTGACCTTCAAGGACGATCAATTCCATAAGATCACTGGCATGCTTACGAACCGCCAGCAAAAGCTCATGAGCGAAGGTCAGAAACTGGCAAAGATGGCCACAGACCGCCTTCTGCCTAAGAGAAAGACAAAGGTTAAATCTAGTCCTCACGTGAAACGAAAAGTTATTTAATTTCATGTCATTCTGAGCGAAGTGAAGAATCTCCCGTTATGCAAAGAGATTGCTTCGTCGGGGCGAACGCCCTTCTCGCAATGACGTGCCTAAAAAGGATTTAGAAAATGTCATTTGCAGAACTTCTTACACAAGAACAAGTAATACGCGTGCATGAGGCTTCCCTTGAGATTCTGGAAGAGGTTGGCTTGCTGGTTCGTCATGGACCAGCGCGCGATCTGTTCCGGGCGCATGGTTGTAACGTAGATTCAGAGACCAACAGAGTTAAATTCCCACGTGCAATTGTAGAAAGATTTCGGAAGGTCTATCCTCCAAAATTTACGTTCCGTGGGCGCGATCCCAAATACGATAAAACCATCCCGGATGATAGTCCCGTGATCGTTACGGGGAGCTCGGCACCCGATATTTTGGATCCAGTCACTGGTAAAGAGAGGCGAGCCGTGTCTGCGGATATTGTGATGATCGCGCATCTCATCCACGAACTACCGGCGTATGACATGTTTTCTGTTTCCGTGCTTGCAGATGATGCGCCTGATAATCAATTCACCTTAGCCCGCCTTTATCCTGCCTTGAAGTATTGCATGAAGCCAATCCGTATCTCTTCAAAAGATCTGCCTGATGCAAAAGATATCTTGCAACTGGCTTACCTGGTCGCGGGCAGTGAAGATGCCTACCGCGAGCATCCGTTTATTACGCATCATTATTGTCCGGTCGTTTCGCCGCTCACGATGGATCACTTGTCCACAGAAGCTGTGATGTTCTTTTCAGAACAGGGGTTGCCGGTCTACCCGACGATCGTTCCCAATGCGGGGCTCACTTCGCCAATGTCATTGGCGGGCACATTGGCGCAAGGCAACGCGGAATTTCTGGCAGCAGCCACGTTGATGCAAATGGTAAAAGAAGGCACACCCTTGATCTATGCGACGCTTCCCACGGTTGCCGATATGCGTACCGGCGCGTATGCTTCGGGCGGCATCGAGTGCGGAATGCTGCATATGGCACATGCTCAAATGGCGCATTTCTATAATGTCCCATGCGGTGGTTATGTTGGTCTAACGAACTCCAAGGTCAATGATGCGCAATCCGGTTATGAAACGGGATTGTCCACTATGGCAGGTGTACTGGCGGGAAT
>DASWEH010000463.1:0-17660 GCA_036394895.1 Anaerolineales bacterium | reverse complement strand
TGGTCAGCAAAATACGTCAACGTGTAATTGATTTGACTGCTCAGCAAAAATTGGCAGTAGTCCAAACGGGTTACTTTGCGTTTCGTATTATTGGTCATACCTCAATCATGCCACATCAATGGCTGTTTGCGTAAGTCCAGTCCAATATTTGGTTTATTACGAGTCAACCTCAAGTATCTACGTGGCCCTCGAACGTGAAAAACAGATCAAAGGGTGGTTCAGAGCTAAAAAAATCGCCTTGATCAATTCCGTGAATCCCGATTGGAAAGACCTCAGTGAAGAATGGTTCATAAAATGACATGTCATTCTGGGAAGGAGTGTAGCGACGACGAAGAATCTCTACCGCGGTAACGGTAATTGAGACTCTTCGGTCGTGGTGTTTGTAGCACCACGACCGAAGAGTGACATATAAGTTTTTCTAAGAAAAACCTAAATTTCCTCTGTTTTTCGCAACAATTGTGTTTGTTGCGAGTATCAGGTGTATAATAAAAAGCAAGGTCATAACCTTCATAAACTAAAACTAATGGCTTCTATAAGCAAAAAACAAACCCCACCATCTTCCGCACCCCAACGCAAATCAAGAAAAAATAACAAAGTAAACCTTCGTCCATCAGAAACCAACGAACTAGCTGTCGTGGGTATCGGCGCGTCTGCAGGTGGACTGAAGGCATTGCAAGCCTTCTTTGAAGCTTTACCAGACGATACCAACATGGCTTTTGTCGTCATTACCCATCTGCACCCGGAACATGAAAGCCATCTGGCGGAGATTTTGCAAAACAGCACGCGGATGCCGGTCACGCAGGTAAGCGGTTTGGTTTCTGTGGAAAAAGATCATGTGTATGTGATTCCACCAAACCGTCGCCTGGTGATGGAGGACAGCCAAATAGATCTGTCCGAGTTCAAGGAACCGCGTGGGCAACGCACTCCTGTTGACTATTTCTTCCGTAGTCTGGCACGCGGACATCCCAATTCGGTAGGGATCATCCTCTCCGGCGGCGGGACAGATGGCGCCGTCGGCGTTAAGGCAATTAAAGAAGTGGGCGGACTTCTCATGGTTCAGCACCCGGACGAGGCCGAGTACGATAGTATGCCACGCGCCGCAATTGCCACCGGCCTGGCAGACGTGGTTTTGCCTGTGCAACAACTGGCTGAGAAGCTGGTGGAGTACATTCGGCTTCAGCCTGAACTGCCCAAAGACGCGGACGAACTCAATGAACGGCAGTTGGAAACAATTCGGCGGATTTTAGCGCACGTCCATGCTCGGACCGGGCATGATTTCAGCCAATACAAACGCTCCACCGTCTTCCGTCGCATTCAGCGGCGTATGCAACTCAATGGGCTTACAACTCTGCAGGCTTATCTGGATTATCTGCGGCAAAATGCTACTGAGGCAACGGCAATGTTCAATGATGTCCTGATCGGCGTAACGAGCTTCTTTCGCGACCGGGCATCCTGGGAGCAACTGGCAGACCAGGTCATCCCACTCGCTTTTCGAGGCAAAGAAACGGGCGATATGGTGCGCACCTGGACGGTAGGGTGTGCCACAGGCGAGGAAGCCTATTCGCTGGCAATCCTGCTTTTTGAGCAGGCTGATAAGTTAGAACTCCGCCCACAAATTCAGGTATTTGCCTCCGATCTGGATGAAAATTCCATCAAGCAGGCGCGTGAAGGGCTGTATCCTACAGCGATTGAAGCGGATGTCAGCTTTGAGCGTCTGGGGAAGTTCTTCACCCGTGAAGGAGATTACTACCGGGTGAATCGTGAATTGCGGGATGCGGTATTGTTCACCAATCACAGTGTGCTGCGTGATGCACCCTTTTCCCGGCTGGACTTGATCTCCTGCCGCAACTTACTGATCTATTTGGAACGAGAGCTACAGGAAACCGTGTTCGATATTTTCCATTACGCCCTGAAGCCGGGTGGCTATCTCTTTCTTGGCAATTCGGAATCAGCCGAATCTGCGGACGAGCTATTTCAAACGGTGGATAAAGTGCACCACATCTACCGTGCGAAACCATGGAGTCACGAACAGCCGCACGTACCCTCATTGCCATTGTCGGTAGGTCGCTCGATTCATGGAGAGATTTATAGCCAACCGCATGCTCCCCGTGCGCATTCCACCGCAGAGGTGCCTATCCTCTCTGATAACCACCAGAAGGCGCTGGAGATGTACGCGCCTCCCAGCGTTTTGATCAATGAGAAGTATGCAGTGCTGCATGTCTCAGAAACCGCCGGGCGTTATTTGGTACAGCCCATGGGACCCATTACCACAGACCTGCTAAAGTTAGTGCGCCCGGAACTGCAATTGGAACTGCGTACGGTGCTTTTCCACGTTTTTGAAAAGGATCAGGCGATCCTCACGCGACCTATTCCGGTCCAGTTCAATGGTCACCCGAATCGGGTAATCCTTTCCATCATCCCACGTGCAGGAGTGACGGAAGATAACATAAAACAGGAGAAACAGGCGCTGGTCTTCTTTCTGGAAGATGAACAGGAAGAACCACCCGCTGAGGTGGCCCAGGAGCTGGACGAAACTCGCAAAAATACCCTTGTGATGCAGCTGGAATCTGAGGTGCGTCGCCTGCGTGAGCAATTGCAAGCCAGCGTCGAAGAATATGAGAGTTCCAATGAAGAGCTGAAGGCCTCCAACGAGGAGTTGCAGTCCATCAATGAGGAGTATCGCTCTGCCACTGAAGAACTGGAGACCAGCAAGGAAGAACTACAATCGGTCAACGAGGAATTGCAGACGGTCAATAATGAGCTGAAAAATAAACTCGACGAGATCTCGCGCTCCCACAGCGACCTCGAAAACCTGATGGGCGCGACAGAAATTGCGATGCTCTTCCTGGATCGTGACTTGCGCATACGACATTACACGCCGGGCATGCGGGACTTGTTCAACATTATGCCAAGCGACCGAGGCCGGCCGATCAAACATCTAACTCACACCTTACGGTACAACCAGTTTTTTGAAGATGTTGAGGCGGTTTTGCGCACACTGGTGCCGATCGAGCGTGAGGTCCAGGGCGAAACAGGTGGATGGTTCCTACTGCGGATGCGTCCATACCGTACCACTGAGGATCGGATCGATGGAGTTGTCTTTACGTTTGTGGAGATCAGCCGGCTGAAGCGGGCTGAGGAGGATCTGGTTGAGCTCAATGCCACCCTGGAGCAACGTGTCCTGGAACGCACCTCGGAACTGGATGATGCAAACCAGAAAATTACCCAGGCTCGTGACCTCTTCTACGCGCTCTTTCACGCGAACCCAATCCCCACCGCGCTCACTCGTATGGAAGATGATGTCTTCATCAACGTCAATGATGAATTCTGCAATTACTTCGATTTCGAACGTGATAGGATTATAGGTCACACAGCTGAAGAATTTGGGCTGGTGCTAGGGCTGGGAATGCAGACACGCGAGGAATTCATCGCTCTCATTAAAAAAGAGGAGAGGATTGGAAACTATGAGACGGAGATCCAGAGTCCCTCCGGTGAGACACGAAATATCCTGGCCTCTGTTCAATATATCAATTTTGATAGTACGGATGCGCTCATCACGACCTTCATTGATATCACTGAACGCGTCCACGCCGAACAGCAGATCCGCGCCTTGGCCGCTGAATTGACATCGGCAGAACAGGCAGAACGTCATAGGCTGGCCCAGATCCTGCATGATGACCTGCAGCAGCGCATCTTTGCTATCCAAATGCAACTGTCCTTTTTGAAGGACGCTTATGAAAAAAATGATCTGCAGGCATTCGAAATTGATTTTCCACAATTGGAGGAATGGCTGGCTGAATCGATTCAGGTGACCCGTCAACTCAGCGTGGACCTCAGTCCGCCGATCCTGCATGGAGAGGGATTAGTGGAGGCGGTGATCTGGCTAGCCGCGCAGATGCAGGAACAATATGGACTGAATGTAAAAATCCAAGGGGACGGCAAACACGCTCAACTTGATGAGAAAGTGCGGGTGCTGGTATTTTACACAGTGCGCGAACTGCTCTTCAATGTTGTGAAGCATTCCGGAACTTTGGAAGCCACAGTTACTTTTGAGAATAATGACGATTATTTGAATGTGAGCGTGAGCGATGTCGGAAAGGGCTTTCCGAGCCAGGAAATCATGAACAATCGAATGATTGGGCATGGCTTGTTAAGTCTTCGTCATCGCCTCAACTTGTTAGGATGTAATATGGAAGTGAAATCTGAATTCGGGAATGGCACCCAGGTGATCATCGAGGTCCCTTATGAACAACCGGAAAATTAAGGATGACTTCGATTCTGCTTGTGGAAGATCACCCCATTTTTGCCCAAGTCCTTCTGCGTTTTCTGCAAGAGCGAGGTCACCTGGACGTTGTCTCCGTGGCGAATTCGGCGGAGGAGGCTCTTGATCAAATCCCAAACCTTGAGCTTGATCTGGTTCTGGTGGATGTTTCCCTGCCAACGCGGAGCGGCATCAGTTTGGTGATCATACTTCATGAAAAGTATCCCGACCTGCCGTGCGTCATGCTCTCCGGGCATCTCTCTTCACAGTATGCCCGCCGCTCCCTCGATGCAGGGGCACGCGGCTATTTGCTCAAAGACCATGTCGATGGGATCCTCAAAGGGATTGAGCGTGTCCTGGCTGGCGAAATCTACGTAAGTGAAGAATTAGGAAACTTTCGATAAATATTTCTTTATGAGTTGACTGGGTACTAACATGAATCCACATTCAATTTTTCTGGTCGAAGACCATGCAGGCTTTGCCAATGCCCTCAACAATATGTTGAGTCAGAATCAAAACCTGAAGATTGTCGCGGTGGCAGAAACTGCTGAAGAGGCGCTTGAACAACTGCGCGATTTAAAAGTTGATCTGGTCCTGATCGATTTTTCCCTGCCGGATATGACTGGGCTAAACCTTTTGGAAAGACTGCATCATGAACATCCAGACCTGCGCTGCGCGATCCTTTCCGGGCACCTTTTGCCTCAGCATGCCCGCCGGGCCCTCGATGTAGGCGGGCGCGGGTATCTGATCAAGGATAACCCTCTAGAGATACTCGAGGGCATTCAAAGCATACTCCAAGGGGATTATTACGTCAGTGAAGAACTGCGCAAGGCAGGGCCCACTGATTTGCTTACCGGATTGGTTTAGTTCATTCGTCCTCCCGAAACGCAGCCGGACTACATAAGCAGAACCACCGTTCTTGGGTGGCGTAATCGAAGGACAAATACCAAGTTAAGCTAATTTATAGAGGTCATTCGCGCTTCGATTGCGTAGCACTCAGCGCGGAGGGTTCACTAATTTGTAAACGCTGGGGGTCTTGGCGTGATCAGTCCTATTTCGCGCGCCTTTTCTACCGCTGCTGTACGCGAATGGACGCGGAGTCTCAGGTACAGGCTGGAGAGCAGGTTCCGCACGGTCGAATTGGAAACGGTCATCATCTGGGCCAGGTCCGAGGTACTTGCGTCCGGGTACGCCGCGCACAGGGAAATCACTTCCATTTGACGAGGAGTCAGCAAGTCCGATCCGTTCAAAGCATCCGCTTGCATATAGAGGCTATGGGCTTTCTTGCTAAAGTAAATTCCCCCATGAGCAACGGATAAAACGATATTCCCAAGCTCTCGAAATGCTGATGGATCGTCTTTTAGGACATAACCGCTTGCGCCTGCTTCAATGATGGATCGCATCAAACCGGGTTCGGCAAACATCGAAATGATGAGAACACTTAGGTTGGGGTATTTTTGCAGTAGTTTTGGGACAAGATATAGAATCGGAAACGGATTAGGGTTATCTGGCGAGGTGCGAACACTGAGATCAAGCAACAATACATCCGCATGATTCTTGCTCAGCACTGACTCTAATTCCTCACCAAAAGTTGCGGTGGCAACTACTTCAATTTCAGGCGTACTGCTCAGGCGATAGATATATCCATCGATGATACTTTGATGGTCGTCAAGGATTGCGACACGAACCTTTTCTGCTGGCATGATTCTCCGTTAGTTATTTATAGACAGCAAAAAGAGTAGGGGTAGTTGTATGACAATGTGCTTCTCGAATTCAGTACAAAAGTCTAGGTGAAATCAGTACATGTCTATTGAACCATAATTGCTTCTATTTTACAATGTTTTCAATCTAATCATCCAGAACCGCAGGATGAGAGAACGCTTAAGTTGGCAGACAATGTAGAGTGTACGTTATCTCTTGACTTTGTATCTGACAAACGACGCGAAAAATGTAAGTTCAAAACCATAATTTACTCGTAGGAGGCTTACCATGGATATGATCAAAGTTTCTGCAAATTCACGGACATCTGCCGTCGCTGGCGCAATCGCCGGTGTGATTCGTGAACATCACCGAGCCGAAGTCCAAGCCATCGGAGCAGGAGCGGTCAATCAGGCCGTCAAGGCGCTCGTCCTGGCAACAGGTTACTTGAGGAATGATGGCATCAACGTGAGTTGTGTGCCTGAATTCGCCGATGTGACTATCGAAGACAAGGTAAGGACTGCCATCAAGCTTGTCGTTGAACCAGAAGATTAGCGGTTGTTTTCAGCCAAACCAACTCAGGTTCCCTCTACATCAAGTTGAACTGGGTGGTACAAAGCCATTCAACGCGAATTTCATGAACGAAACACCAACGCGAATCCCTTAATTGTTCATGGTTTTCGTAAATATCAGAGAAGACTTCGTCGCGGAAGTCTTTTTTGGTTAAAGACTAAACAGTTCTTTGATAAGATGCATCTATGTCAGAGGCCCGGAATACGCAAATCTATCTGAACATTATGGAGGCGATTAGCGGAAATCAGCCAGGTGAACTCGATCAGTACATGTCCACCAACATAGTGACCTGAATTCGGGATAAGTTTTTTCGTACATGGATTCCACGGAAAAAACGGCAATCCGTGAAAAATGGCACTCAACAGGACAGCTTCGCAGGGCAGAACCAACCAGAAAGAAAATTACCTTCGCGGCAATCCAACAATTACAACAGGAATGTGATTATGAATAAGTGATCGTTGGCTTTGCCCTTAGAAAATGAGATGATCGATGCTATCCGCGAAACACACAACGAACTTGCCGTCCTTGAATTCAATTTTGGCTGCGTTGCACTTATCGGCAAGATCGGGCATCTTCGCCTTGACATGCGCGAAGGCAATGGCTTCAATAGCCTGTCCGAGTGTCATATTTGACTTTATGATTGTCTCACCGTCAGGCATATAGAGCGCGTGGCACAAGAGAAAGTCCGGATCGAGCACCACTTGCGAGCCGTGCTTAGCGGGCCGGATGAAATTGTTTTTGCTTTTTAACATCGATCGTTACCTCTATATCAAATTCTTTTTGGGCGCGATCTAAAATCGTCCCGACAATTTTTCCGTAGAAATGTCCATGGGTATCACAGTAATTGAAGAGGGGATTGCCCTCATCATCCATGTCACCTGGGTAATAACCCGGGAAACAAAACAGATCACCACTCTGATCCTCGACGCCATTCAGTTGAAACTCCAAATTGACAACGCCACAGTTATGTTCGACCTTCATCAGGTCAACGACAGGCTGGCCGTCGCCTCCGGTAAGATGCCTTGCATAGCGCGAAAACAGGGGCACCTGCGCATCGATGAAACATTCCACAGCCTTTGGATCAGGGATGGTATCGAACTTCCACATATAAATAGACATGTTTCCTCTCCCGTGGCCTCAAACCACGCGAACGTTGTACGACTAAAGAAATTTTAATTCAATTATAGAACATTTGTGCTAAAATTTGTTCTGGAGGTTACCATGAAAATCGGATCTATGAAAGAGGTACTTCTAAGCGATGCGAAAGATATTTACCTGTTTGATTCTCGAGTGGCTGGCTTGGATGCCCAGATCTTGAGTGAGTATCGTGAGGCGTTGAACTTGTTTATCACCTTCACAGGTGATATGTTGGTGAAGGAACTCACGCCAGAACATGTACGCATCTATATCGACAACCTATCCGATGGTCCCAGCGAAGGAGAGGAGCACATCCGCTCCGTGATCAACCATTACGCCATGATCCACACCTGGATCCGCTGGCTATATGCTCAGAAATTTCTTATCGAGCGCAGCAACAGTTCCGTTAGGCCTCCTCGTTTCTCTAATGAACGAGGAGGTTTGCTGTACTACCGGCAGAGCTGATTTTCCCCCATATATCTGTCCTTTATCAAAAGATAATAAGTCATCTTATGCAGTTTATGGTCCCGCAGGGTCTCCCCATTCGGAGATGATATGTGACCCTGCGATGTAGCATGTCAAACACGGCGGTCAGATGTGTGCCGGAACGATTTGCTAAGCAAATCGAGTGCAGGGAGTTCTTTTTGTACCCAAAGTCGGATATGCGCAGGTAAATGGAATTAGTAGCCCTCTCTCTAAGGGGAAAGGGGTTTTAGGACAGTTCTTGTCAGGAAAAACCCTACTTGAGCAGGGATATTCCTTATTTCATATGCAAAAAGCAAAGAGTATATTATGGTTAAGAATATCCCTCGAACAGCTTACATTTTAACGAGACCGTAAGCAACGCTCTATGATTCTAGAGAAAGTAGGAAAGATGGCACAGTTTCGAGACAGGAGGGACGCAGGCAGAAAATTAGCCAAAGAATTATTACATTATGCCAACCGCCCAGATGTGATCGTACTCGCCCTACCGCGCGGGGGTGTGCCGGTAGCCTATGAAGTGGCTCTGGCACTAAATGTTCCACTGGATATATTTATCGTTCGGAAACTTGGATTACCCGGTCAGGAAGAATTGGCAATCGGCGCGATCGCATCAGGCGGCATCCGCGTGTTGAATGAAGAGATTATCCATACCCTGCATATTCCTGAAGACGTGATTGATCGCATTGCTCAGCGCGAGTTACAAGAATTAGAGCGTCGTGAGCATATCTATCGTGGAGACAACCCAGCGCCCTTAGTTCATGATCGCACCGTAATCCTCATCGATGATGGACTCGCTACGGGTGCAAGTATGCGCGCCGCAGTAACCGGATTACGCGCCCAGAATGCCAAACGAATTGTTGTCGCCGTTCCTACCGCTGCGCCTGAAACCTGCGAGGCGTTCGAGAAGGAAGTCGATGAAATCATCTGCGTGATCACTCCTGAGCCCTTCGTTGGCGTTGGTTGGTGGTATGAAGATTTCTCCCAAACAACTGATGAAGGAGTACGGCTCTTTCTACAGGATGTACGTCGGCAAATGATTCCTGGATGATCGCTTTTACAAGAGGTAGTATGAACAAAACAAATACTGAGAATCGATATGTGAGGATCTTAAGTAGGGGTGTTCAGTTGGAGGGAATCCTAAGTATTCCCGAAGATGCAAAGGGACTGGTAGTTTTTGTGCATGGAAGTGGCAGCAGTCGACACAGCCCTCGGAATCAATATGTCGCTCAGACGTTGCAGGAAGGAGGTTTAGCTACCTTGCTCTTCGATCTGTTGACCGCTTCGGAGGAAGAGATCGATCTGCAGACACGTCATTTACGCTTTGATATTAACCTGCTGGCTAGCCGAACTGCTGGTGTTCTTGAATGGATTGATCTGCAACCTTATGCTCATCAATTCAAGAGAGGCTTATTTGGCTCGAGTACCGGAGCCGCGGCCGCTTTGATCGCTGCGGCGGAACATCCGGAAGAAGTAAGTGCTGTCGTCTCGCGCGGTGGCCGTCCTGATCTTGCTGGACAGGCCTTGCCAAACGTGCAAGCGCCCACCTTGTTAATTGTGGGAGGCAATGACGAGCCTGTGATCGATTTGAACGAGCAAGCAATTGCGCAAATGCAAGCTGGAGCCGATAAGAAGTTGATAATCGTGCCTGGAGCATCGCATCTCTTTGAAGAGCCCGGAGCACTCGAGTATGCTGCACGACTTGCACGCGAATGGTTTCAGACCTATTTGAGCCAGGTAACGGTCCGTTAAGGTGTATACGCGGAGAAATATGTTACGAGATCGAACGCAAACGATTGATGAAAACGCGGTTGAAAGCTTGGCGGAGGAAGTCCGTCAATTTTCACAACCGTTGAAAACAAGAGAGGATTTGGATCCACTGATGGAGCGGATCGGGAATGCACATTTCGTCCTGCTTGGTGAAGCATCGCATGGCACTTCGGAATATTATCAATGGCGCGCCCGTTTGAGTTCCCGTTTGATCGCCGAAAAGGGATTCAAATTTGTCGCCGTCGAAGGAGATTGGCCCGATTGTTATCGACTCAACCGCTATGTCAAAGGATATCCAGATGCAGGCGACAACGCCCGGGATGTCTTGCACGCGTTCAAGCGCTGGCCTACCTGGATGTGGGCGAACTGGGAGATTGTGGCCTTCGCAGAATGGATGCGCGAGTTCAACAAGAACAGAGCCAATAAAGCTGGCTTCTACGGACTGGATGTTTATAGCTTATGGGAATCCATGGAATCAATCCTCAAATACCTGGAGAATAAAGATCCACAAGCCGCACAAACTGCCATGCAAGCCTATCAATGCTTCGAGCCCTATGGGGAAGACCCACAATCCTATGCCTGGAGTACGCGCATGGTTCCTGAAGACTGTGAAGACGAAGTGATCGATCTCCTGCTCGAAATGCAGCAACGCGCGAATCGCTACGACGGCGATTCGGAAGCCGGTTTCAACGCGGAACAAAATGCACTCGTCATCAAGAATGCAGAACGCTATTATCGTGCCATGGTGCACAGCGATTCTGGATCTTGGAACGTGCGTGATCTCCATATGAAGGAGACTCTCGACCGCCTGATTGATTTTCAGGGTCCCGACACGAAGGGCATTGTCTGGGCGCATAATACACACATTGGCGATGCCCGTTACACGGACATGGCGCGGGCTGGCATGCTCAATATCGGTCAACTGGTGCGCGAGCAGAATCGCAAGGACGGCGTTGTGCTGATAGGATTTGGTTCCCATCATGGCAGTGTCATCGCGGGCAAATCCTGGGGCGCGCCGATGGAACGGATGCAAGTCCCTGACGGACGCTCAGGCAGTTGGGAAGATATCCTACACCAAACTGGCAATGATCAACTCCTGATCTTTGATCAAGGGAATCTTTCTCAGGAATTCCAACAGTCACGTGGTCATCGTGCCATTGGCGTGGTATACCAACCAGAATTCGAAAGCCGCGGGAATTACGTTCCCACTTTCCTTCCCAAACGCTATGATGCCTTTTTATATATCGACGAAACCCAAGCTCTACACCCTCTCCATATTGAACCTGAGGAAGTAAATCCGCCTGATCTATATCCCTGGGGAGTTTAAGAAATACTACTGGATTTTTCTATAAGATCTCTGGCAGAAGTCTTCTTTGCCACGGAGATCACAGAGAGAAAAAAGGGTTTTAAGAACGTTTTCTCAATGGTCTCTGTGTGGGTATTTAACCACTTATGCAAGAGGTCAATAGATTTCCTGTATGTAGAGTTCATTTTCCAGCCAGCCATTGATTTTACGTCGCGTACGATTCATATTTTCCTGGGCATAAAACATTGCATGTTAGCTACGCGAAGAATTCATCATTTTAGTACTACACCCGTTGGTTTTCCTGACTTACTTACAAAGATCATCGGCAACATTTCTTTCTGAGAGAGGTTTACGACGTAAAGACAGCTGACAAGTCAAGCTGACTTGAAAGTGGTGAATCTGCTTTTGTGACACCAAATAATAGATCTTAGACTTTGAGATCTTAAGGTACGCAGTCAATTCCATGTTCTTATAAACCAGCCGATGAAAACGAAATAATAGACATGTATTTCCCCATGATAAAATCGCCCCCGTGACCCACGCTGAACAAATTTCTTATCAACTCAAAGTCAAACCATCCCAAGTGACGGCGGTCATCAACCTTTTGGATGATGGCAACACAGTTCCATTTATTGCCCGCTACCGCAAGGAAATGACGGGTTCCCTCGATGATGAACAAATCCGCATCATCGCTGATGAACTCATTCGCCTGCGGGCTTTGGATGAGCGCCGCGCCTCTATCCTTGCCTCCATTGAGGAGCAAGGCAAACTCACTAGTGAACTACGAGAAAGCATCAATGCTGCTGGTACCATGACTGCGCTGGAGGATCTATATGCACCCTATAAAAAGAAACGCCGCACGCGCGCCATGGTCGCACGCGAAAAGGGATTGGAGCCACTCGCCGAATTGATCATCGAACAACCCAGCCATGGTTCGCCTGAAAAAATGGCAGAGAAGTTTCTTAATGATCAAGTGACAAACGTTTCCGACGCTTTGCAAGGCGCACGCGACATCGTGGCTGAAAGGATCAGTGACAATGCCAACGTCCGCGCAGCTGTCCGTGAAAAAGCGCTGAAATTTTCAAAAATGCGTGTCGAGAAAATAAAAGATGCCGTGGATGAAAAAGCAGTGTACCAATCGTATTATGAATTCGAGATTCGAGTAGATCGTTTGCAACCGCATCAAACCCTGGCGATTGCGCGCGGCGAGAAAGAGGGCATCTTACGCGTGCACGTTGATGTGCCCGAACGTGATTGGCTGGACGCAATTCAGACTGAATTCGAGCAGGATATCCTTTCCCCTTTCGCTGACCAACTTGCACTTGCCATTCAGGATTCAGCCGAGCGTCTATTGCTGCCTTCCATAGAACGCGATGTCCGCCGTGAAAAGGGCGAGATCGCGGATAGTCATGCGATTCAGGTCTTTGCCAATAACTTGCGCGCCCTGCTGAGTCAGCCCCCTCTTGCCCATCACATTATTATGGGTATTGATCCCGGCTTTCGCACAGGTTGCAAAGTCGCTGTCATAGATGCGACTGGCAAGTTGCTTGATACCGACACGATCTATCCGCATGAGCCAAAGAATGATTGGCAGGGCGCGCTCAATACCCTGCAGGATATGATCAATCGCCATCATGTCACTCTCATCAGTATAGGGAATGGCACCGCTTCGCGTGAAACGGAAAAGCTTGCTGCTGAATTAACTCGCAATGCGGCCCAGACCAAATATCTGATTGTCAATGAAGCAGGCGCATCTGTTTATTCGGCGTCCGCCCTGGCGCGTCAGGAATTCCCTGAGCTAGATGTCACCCTGCGCGGCGCGGCGTCCATTGCTCGCCGCGCGCAGGACCCGCTCGCCGAGCTTGTAAAAATCGATCCCAAATCCATTGGGGTGGGACTGTATCAGCATGATGTGGATCAAACCTCTCTGGCGCATTCCCTGGATGGCGTGGTTGAAAGCGTGGTCAATCGAGTGGGCGTAGATGTCAACACGGCTAGCCCTGCCTTGCTCACGCATGTCGCGGGAGTCGGCCCAAAACTGGCGGTGAATATTGTCGCCCATCGCGATGCGAACGGTCCTTTCCAATCACGCAGCGCGCTTCGCAAAGTAACTGGTCTTGGACCGAAAGCCTTCGAGCAGGCGGCCGGTTTCATGCGGATTCAAAATGGAACAGATCCTTTGGATGCATCTGCAATTCATCCCGAATCCTACGGAATCGCTGAAGTGCTTCTGGCGCGCGCGGGAATTTCTGCGGACTCACCCTTAAATGAGCGGGTTTCTGCGCTGGAGGCTCTGACCGCAAAAACATCACCTGAACTGTTAGCCAAAGAATTGAACTGCGGTGTGCCTACACTCAAGGATATTCTCGAACAACTCGTTCGCCCAGGCAGGGATCCACGCGTAGATGCCCCTCTACCGATCCTGCGCTCAGATGTGCTCAAGGCAGAAGATCTTATGACAGGCATGCAACTCAAAGGCACAGTGCGCAACGTGGTGGATTTTGGCGCTTTTGTTGATATTGGCATTAAACAGGATGGTTTGCTCCATCGTACGCAGATTCCAACTGGCACTGTTCTAAAAGTTGGAGATATTATTGACGTGGAAATTCTTAAGATCGAAAGTGAACGCGGGCGAATAGGGCTGGGATGGGTCAGCTAGTCATGTTGAACTCTGATTGGATTGTTAAGGGAACTGCCCGCTGTCCCAATGCATCTTACCGCAGCGGTAAATTCCCAGCATAGCCAGTAAGTTCAATATACCCGTTGCCGCGGGCGGGGGCGCCATCGCAAATCCCTTCAAAATGTACAGCCCCCTCCCAATACGTGACGGTCGGGAAGTTAATTTCCTGGTCGGCCATCCATGGGTGGACTTCCAACAGGCAGTTGGGTTTCTTGAGCTGGATCTCCCAGGCGGAAGGATATAGACCTTGGGTGTGCAGACTACGCCATTCGTCTAGCACAGTAATCTGAAAATCGGTATTTTGCATTAACTGGGGAGTTCCCTTCGTGGTAATTAATGTGCCACTGGATGAAGCCGAAGTTCCCCCGCCGCGCTCGCGCAGTTGGAAAAGCATCAACGCCGGACCGCTTTCAAATTGTAGAGAAAACCAGTCCCAGCCCATTTGATTCTCGTCCAGCGCGCCGGAACTGAACTCGTGGTCTTTCCATGCCAATCCGCTGACTGGGTGATGGACACCATTCACCTGTACAGACCCCTCCGCACGCAGGCGCGGCTGGCTGTAATAATAGGCAGCATTGCCGACATTTTCGCCTCCGCGGCTATAGCCGTTCTCACCCTGCAAGACAACTCCCATTTCATCGGTCAAGGTCAGGTCGAGGGCAGTGTCCGCTTGTTCAGCTTGCACGTGATAAACGCCTGACGAACGCTCAGTGATATTCCAATCCTCGAGCCAGACGTGGTACGGGTCAGCTTGTGCGCCTGCCAGTCCCGGGCCAGGACGCGCATAACGCTCGAAGGCATAAAAATGCTCATTCGCAATATCACTGACCGCAAAATGGGCGAAGTAAAGGCTGTGGTTGTACCACTTCGAATCCGTGGGAAGTGTAACCGTTGGCGGCAGCAACCCTACACGGAACACGGTCAACTCGAAGCCAAAATGTCGCCCCTCTGGTGTTTTCAGGTTTCCTGTGTAGTACCACCATTCGGTGCGGAAATCGTCATGAGCGCCAAAGTCCTGTGGGAACGTAAGCGGGCGTGAGCCATCCGCGATGACAAAGCCAGATGGAATATCTGTGTTGAAGCTCGCGGCATCTGGTACTTGCACTTTGGCAGAGGGAACGGTTGCTGGAGTGCAGGCAGTCAGGAACATAATCAGGATAAACAGGATGGAAAAGCGGAACATGGAAATTTCCATTTGGAGATTAGGAGATTATACGAGTTTTCTCGCGCTGAGCGGAGTGAGCCGACAGGCGAACACAGTCGAAGCGTCACCGTAACAACACAATCCAGTTAAGTGAAATTGGTTTGTTACTGGCGCTTCGACTGCACTTCTCGTTTCACTCGTCGCTCCGCTCAGCGCGAACTAACCTAGGCAGAATACAATCACAGGATGACTGCATTTCTCCGTTTCCATGACCTGACCAAATCCTATTACGAAGGCGATGTGCGCCGAGTCGTCTTACAAAATGCCCATGCCGAATTTCAGCCTGGGGAGATTACGGCCATTTTGGGTAAAAGCGGCAGCGGCAAAAGTACACTGCTGAACCTGATCAGTGGCATTGACGCGCCGGACAGCGGGGAAATTTGGGTAGATGGTCAAGACCTGACGGCTCTGTCTGAACGCGATCGCACTCTCTTTCGGCGTGCCCAAATCGGCTTCATCTTCCAATTCTTCAACCTGATCCCCACTCTGACCGTTGGCGAAAATGTTAGCCTTCCGCTGGAACTCAATCGCCTCCCACGCCCACAAGCCCGCAAAAAGGCGCAAGACCTGCTCGAGGCTGTCGGCCTGCTTGACCGTTGGGAAACCTTCCCTGAAAAACTCTCTGGTGGCGAGCAACAGCGCGTGGCACTGGCGCGCGCCCTAGTGCATGATCCTCTCCTGATCCTAGCCGATGAACCCACTGGAAATTTAGATGAAGAAACGGGGGCGCAGATGATGTCTCTGCTGGCGCGGCTAACTCGTGAACGAAATCGCACACTGTTGACGGTCACACACAGTCGAGAAGCTGCCTCGCACGCGGACCGTGTCTTGCAACTTTCGCACGGTCAACTTGTCCCGGAGCGCTGAGCATGCTTTCCCTGCGAACTCTTCTTCGTCATCCCCTTCAATTCGCCATCATGACGCTTGGTATCGCCTTGGGCGTAGCCGTCATGGTTGGCATTGATATTGCGAATGCCAGCGCAGCACGCGCGTTCGATCTGAGCACCAGCGCCGTGACCGGACGCGCGACTCATGCAATCGTTGGCGGCACCCAGGGGGTGGACGAATCCGTTTACGTAGATTTGCGCACCAACCCGCAGTGGCGTGATAAGCTGGAGAGTGCGCCATTGGTCATTGCTTCCGCCGTCAGCCCGCAATTGGGCGAGCTGCCATTCACCTTGCTTGGCATTGATCCGTTTGCCGAGGCGCCTTTTCGGAGTTACCTGGGTGCGCAAGAGCAAACGAGCCTAGAGACAATCCTCCCATTCTTGACCACACCTGGAGCAATCCTGCTCTCCGCCCCAACCGCCCAACGCTATGGACTGCGACCCTGCGCCCAGCCTCCTGCCGCGCTGGAGGCTGCATCGATCGCTGATGCATCGCCCGCTGATGCATGCCGCCTGACACTTTCCATCAATGGCGAGACGCGCCACGTCTATCTGACCGGTTTACTCGAACCCTCCGATGACTTCGCCCGCCGCGCGTTGGACGGTCTGATTCTGACCGACATCTCCACCGCCCAAAGCTTGAGCGATATGGGCGGCAAACTGACTCAAATTGACTTGATTCTGTCTGACAATTTTGACTCAACCGCACTTTCTGCTGCGCTCCCGGCTGGCACGTTACTTGTCAGTTCCGAAACTCGCAGCAGCCAGGTTGCTGAGATGACCAGCGCTTTCCGGATTAATCTAACTGCTCTCAGCCTGCTGGCGCTGGTTGTAGGCATTTTTCTTATTTACAATGCTATGACGTTTTCAGTCGTCCAGAGACGTGCCCTGTTTGGCACCTTGCGAAGTATTGGGTACACTCGCGAACAGGTCTTTGGTATGGTCCTGGGCGAAGCCGCGCTGGTTGGCGGGCTGGGTGCCGCGCTGGGCCTGGGATTAGGTATCCTTCTTGGTCAGGGCGCGGTGCAGATGGTTACCCAAACCATCAATGATCTTTTTTTTGTCATCAACGTGCGTGGAATCCAAATTCCCGCTGCCAGCCTGCTCAAGGGCGCACTGGCAGGTTTCTTTGCCAGTGTGTTCGCTGCTGCGCCGCCTGCCTGGGAAGCTGCTTCTGTCCCCCCGCAGCTGGCGCTCTCGCGCGCTGGGCTGGAGAGCAAAGCCCAATCGACGGTCAGTTTGGTGGCGGGCGTGGGCATTTTGGCCGCGCTCATCGGCGCGGTGATTCTAGCTATCCCCACACGCAACCTGGTGATCAGTTTCAGTGGCACATTCGCTGTGATGACCGGACTGGCCATGTTGACCCCGTTGGTGACCGTCTCGCTCATGCGCCTGCTGGGTGAACCGCTTGGAAAACTATTTGGCTTACTTGGCCGCCTCGCCCCACGCAATGTCATCCGTTCACAAAGCCGCACTTCGATGGCTGTCGCGGCGCTCATGATTGCTGTCGCGGTCACAATTGGCGTGCAGGTGATGATCGCCAGTTTCCGCACCACGGTGACGATCTGGTTGGAGCAAACCTTGCGGGGCGATATCTACGTCTCCGCGCAGGGCGTGAGTGCAACGCGCCTCGATACACCACTTGATCCTCAGGGGATTGCCCT
>DASWEH010000462.1:0-4303 GCA_036394895.1 Anaerolineales bacterium | reverse complement strand
GTTGTCCGCCGTCCCCGAATCCGAGCAATGCGGCTGGTGCAAGGACAAGTACGGTCTCTCGTGGCAGATCATCCCGAAACAGTTAGGCGAATTGATGGGCGACCCAGATCCAGTCAAGTCAAAACGAGTTATCAACGCCATGCTCAAGATGAAAAAGATCATTGTCGCCGACCTGCAAAAGGCATATGATGGGAAGTAAATTCGGATAAATTCTGTCTTGACTATACAGAATATGTTCTACAGCTGACAACCCTACACCGAATGGGTTATTGTTGCTGCGGTCAGGACCGGGGCAAGCCAATCATCGCCACGTTCTGCCCAAAACATGGTGCCACGATCTTAAATTCCGGTGGAGTATTGGAATATCCTCTGGACGATGCTCATGCTCAGGTCCACTATCTGGCGACCGGATGCAGGTGCCGCCAGTCTGCCGGCGACTCCCCCACTTGTCGTGTCCACCATCCCCCACAGGAGAAACCTCAATCATGACGGATACCTTCAGAGTAATCTCGCTGGGTTGGGGTCTGCAGTCGTTTACTCTCGCGGCAATGTCGGCCCTCGGCGAGCTGCCGAGGGTCGATGCTGCGGTCCACTCAGATACCATCTATGAAAATGCGCCAATTTGTGGTTATGCGAAGTCATGAACTGGAGAAAAGTATGGCAACCAAAAAGAAAAAAATCATTACGGATCCCTGGCGTGGGAGGGTGGAGAAATTTGTCGAAGACCACAAGGGTCAGGATTGGGAGGAATATGCCCGAAGTAGCTCGAATGGGAATCATGATCATTGAGAAAAACGGCAGAAAAACGTTGTGATCAGGCGTGGTCGGTTTGAACCGAAGCGCGAAGGAATGTTCTCTACGATGACTCGGATAATCCGGAGTCCGGTGTAATTGTGTTCGATGAAATATGAACGCGAGATCAGCGGAGGCGATCTTGTCTCGTATCTAAGCAGATATGGAATGACTCAGGAACACCAGTGGATCTACTCATAATAATCACAGCCCTGGTTAGTTGCCGGGGCTGTGATTTGTAGCAGTCAGTATTTTTTTTATTTAAGCCCTGGTAGTATATCCTTTTTGTTTAAGCTGGTGAATGCGGTCAAGCGTGGGACTGGAGATCCGCTTTTGGTATTTGGTCACAACTCAGAGGCGCAGGTGCGTAGTTTTTGTCAGATTGAGAGTAACCGCACGGGCAAAGGTGTACACAATTGAACATATTCTTCATTTTGCTTGTCATATCGCGGAATATGCTTCAAAGATATGTGGAAAAATCGGCATCAGTGTGAAATACCTACTGAACTTTGAAAAATAAATGTCCCGGTTTTTGCTTGGAAAGTGCTCAAAATAGGGGCAATTTTAGACGTTTTTAGGACATTCTTTTTCAATAATCAGTAATAACTAAGCTCTAACAATACGTAGGCGGATATACCACAATACCAATTGGTAAAGATATAGTGATGTACCAGAACTTGAAAGAAATCTAGGAACAGGACTGAAGTACGACTAAATCAAGTGCAGTAAGAGTCAAGCCCTTTTGATGGGTCACTCGGCTCGAACCGTAGATTTGTTGCAGGGAAAGACAGTTGTGTTGTTCCATCACACGGGCAGTTATCACCTGTTCCTGCTCCGAGAAATTAGCAAAAATCACGACTCGTTTTCCCTGGTGAATACGCTCGAAACCCAGCACATGTGGGTTGCCGTTTTCCAGTACATCCAACGCGCCCCCAGAAAATACGGAATGCTCTTTACGCAATTGAATCAGTACCTGCAGACCCGCGTAGACACGTCCTTCCACGTTTTCTGGATCATTGCGAAGTTCATGGCGCGCCCAATCAGTGCGAGGGCGGTGCACCCAGCGGCTGTCGTGAGCCTTGTGAGGATCATCGCGGTAGCTGTAAACGTTAAGGGTAGCAACTTCATCGCCGAGATAGAGTAGTGGGATGCCACCCACGGTCAGGATAATTCCGTGGATGAGCAGAATGCGCCGGATGGCAAGTTCCACTTCATCAGGACCTTCCTCGCGCAGGGCTTTTTCAAGCCCAGCAAGGGAGGCGCAGGTGCCGCTAATCCGGCAATCGCCCGTCCTCGGATTCTCCTGGAACGGTAATCCGCGCGCGAAACTGCCTGGGAAACGCCCCCGGTAAAACTCGTTGAGGAAGCTACGGTGGTCATGGCCGTTGAATCCCAAAATGACGGCATCTTCGTCAGAAAACGTCCAGCCGATATCATCATGACAGCGCACATAGTTCACCCATGCCGTGTCTGGATGGAGTTTGAAACGCGTGTTAAGCGCCTGAGAAAGCAGGCGTACCTCACGCGTGGCGAGCGAGTTCCACAATAAGGCCATCAGGAGAGGGTTGTAGGAGAGTTGGCATTCCGACGGGTGGATGTATTTGACAACCTCATCGGGGTGAACGATGGCTTCAGATTTGAACAATAGTGCTGGTGCTGTGATGCGCGCGACCGCATTGAAGGCGCGGATGAGCCTATGAGCTTCCGGCAAATTCTCACCACTCGTTCCCATTTGCTTCCAAATGAAAGCCACCGCGTCCAGACGGATGACTTCAACACCCTGATTGGCAAGGTAAAGCATTTCCTCCGACATGCGGTTGAACACAGCCGGGTTAGAGTAGTTCAAATCCCATTGATAGGAATGGAAGGTTGTCCATACCCAGCCGCCTCGCCCATTGAATAATCTTGGGAAGAATGTGAAAGCACCAGGGTGTTCGTCGGGAAAGATCTCCCTCAGATTTTGCTCATAGCGGTCGGGCAGTTCACGGCTGGGAAAGATGCGGTAGAAATTCATGTATTCTTCATCGCCTGCTTTTGCGCGTTCTGCCCAGAGATGTTCGTCGGATGTATGATTGAAAACCAGATCCAACACGAGACTGATCCCGGCTTTACGAAAATCACTGGCTAGTAAGCTGAGCTCTTGCATTGAGCCGAGTGCGGGATTCAACTCGCGATAGCTGCTCACAGCATAACCACCATCATTCTCACCTTCGGGTGCTTTGAAGAGCGGCATGAGATGAAGATACGTGATGCCTAGTTTCTTGAAGTATGGAATCCTGGAGCGAATTCCTTCGAGGTTATCTGCAAACAAATCCACATAACAAACCGCGCCCAGCATTTGATTGGACTCGAACCAGCGCGGATTCGATTCGCGTGCGCTATCAAGTTCCCGCAGATCCTGGGGACGGCTCAACCAGAGACGAGCGATGCTGACAATCAGATCTTCAAGATGAAAGAAGAAATCGTAGCGGTCACTGTACACATCCGCATATAGCATGAACAGCAGAGAAAAATTCCTTTGCAAACGTGACGAGAATTGCTTCCAGCCCAGGCGGTCTTTTTTGATTTCAGCTTTTAGCATCGCTTCAACTCGCGGCAGGATGCGGTTGAGTGAACGATAAGCTTCGCGTTCGATGTCTTGAATTTCAATCATAGTCTTTTTTGAACTGCCTCTTCTGCCAGCGCAATCGCGCCCAGCACGCCGGATCGATTCCCGAGGCCAGGATGAACAATATAGGTTTCAATATTTTCCAGGATAACAGTTGATTGGATGTAACCGTTGATCAGTTCCCGCGTCCGTTTCTGGACCCTGGGCAGGAGATGCGAGACCGAACCGACTCCCCCACCGATAATGATCCGCTGAGGCGAAAGGGTCAGCGTGTAGTTGGCTACTGCCTGCGCAATATATTCCGCCTCCAGGTCCCAGGCGGCATGGTCTGGTGCCAGAGAAGTCCCGCGCATGCCCCAACGGGTTTCGATCGCAATGCCTGAGGCGAACCCTTCAAAACAATCGCCGTGAAATGGGCAAATACCCTTGAACGAATCCTTCTCCCAATCGTGCCTCACGAGAATATGTCCCATCTCCGGGTGAATGAGTCCATGCAGCAGTTTTCCTTCCACATAAGCACCGCCGCCAATGCCGGTCCCAACGGTGAGATAGACGAAAGTCTGGAGTCCCTGTCCTTTACCCCACCGCCACTCCCCCATCGCCGCACCATTTACATCGGTATCGAAAATAACGGGGACATCGAATGAGTCACATAACATGCGAACAACATTCACGTTCGACCAACCCGGCTTAGGGGTCGGAAGAATCTGGCCATAAGCAGGTGAAGCGGGATTCGGGTCTACCGGACCAAAGCAAGCAAATCCAATTGAAGAAATTTCTCCGAATCTCGTTTCCTGTAATTTGAAGAATCTTGTGGTTTGTTTGAGTGTCTCTTCAGGTGAAGTAGTTGGAATGAGAATTTCGGCCCGAATATCATTGGGACGAGTACCAACTGCGCAAATG
>DASWEH010000461.1:0-3501 GCA_036394895.1 Anaerolineales bacterium | reverse complement strand
CAAATGGGAAGAGAGGGGCAATTTCTTTTTTGTCGTAATAACGATAACCGACGAAAATCCCTTCGCCATAGCGGACCTTCCCATTCTCGCCCGGATAATTAGTGTAAGCCGGGCTGTCCTGCAAGCGGACGGGGAATGTCGTAGGCAACTTGCCCGATGGATTTACATCGCCAAACAAAACATCGGCAAGGGCGTTGCCCTGTTCCTGGCTGTCGTACCAAAGTTGCAGTACGGCGGGTACCTTATCGATCCAGGGCATCTCCACTGCGGAACCGACATTTAGCACCACAATCGTATTCGGATTGGCCGCGACGACGCGTTCGATGAGTTCATTCTGGGCGCCAGGCAGTTGCATATCGACACGGTCGAAACCTTCAGATTCCCATTCACTGTTCAGACCTGCAATAAGTACGACCGCCTCTGAACGTTTCGCGAGATCAACAGCTTCTGCGATCAAATCCGGGGCGTGAGGCGGCAGATGACCCAGTGAAACTGAGCGCCAGCGTGGATTGCCTTGCCATATATATTCAACGCGAATTGGATAGCCTTTGTTGGCGGTTAATTCAACCTCAGCCGTTTTTTGCTGCCCAAACTCGGAACCTGCTGAATGGTCTATCACCAACTTCTCGTCAATGAACAGACGTGCCGAGCCGATCGAGTTGAGGGCAAAGGTGTGCGTCCCACTTTCCTGCGACATTAAGAATCCTTCCATGCGCAGGGAAAAGGCTTCCTGGTTCACTTTGGGAACGGAATGATCGAACCAGCCAAATTGCGTGCGAGAGGTGACTTCGGTATGAGCAGGCTGACCGGAAAAATCAGTATTGTCGAATAGACTCACATTGAGTCCCGCTTGTTCATCCTTGGTGAAAATGCTATCGGGTGCAGGAGGGGGAAGAGTCTTATAGATAAAGCAACCGGGCGCCGTCTCCACTTTGGTTTTATCGCCTGCTCGGACGCGGATTCCCTCAAAGGGTGAGGTTGCATAATGCGGTGTGACACCCGCACTGCCGCCACCTAACACTTGAGCCGTGCGCGCATAGGGTCCGATGACAGCGATCGATTTGTTCTTTTGAAGCGGCAGGAGATTGTTTTCATTCTTTAGGAGGACAATCGCTTCACGCGCCGCCTGACGGACAATGGCGCGATGCTCGGGTTTGTTCTCTCCACGTTCGGGTTGAAGTTCGGGGTTTTCGAACAAGCCTGCTTTTTCAATCACGCCCAGCAGTCTGCGGACTTTGTCATCCAGCGCTTCCATGGTAAGCGTGCCATTATCCAGCGCCTTTTGTACGATTTCTTTTGCCATCCAACGGGCAGGACCGGGCATTTCGAGGTCAAGTCCACCGGCAGGGACAGCCTCATCATACGTACCGAACCAGTCAGACATGACAATGCCATCGAATTTCCATTCGCCTTTGAGAATGTCTTTGAGCGTGTGATCGTTTTCGCAGGCATACGTCCCGTTGACGCGATTGTAGGCAGACATGATTGCCCACGGTTTGGAGTTGCGAATGGCGATACGGAAGGGCTCAAGATAAATTTCACGGAGTGGGCGTTCATCCACTTCAGAACTCATCGAGAAGCGCTCATATTCCTGGTCATTAGCGACAAAATGCTTGATGCAGGCACCCTTGCCTTTCTCTTGAATCCCTTTGATATAGGCCGAAGCCATCGTGCCACTGAGGAACGGATCTTCGGAATAACACTCAAAGTTGCGGCCTGCGATGGGAGTCCGGTGGATATTGACGGTTGGAGCCAGCAGGATGTGTGCTCCTTTGGTTTCGAGTTCATCTGCGAGCACATTTCCAATTTTTTCAACGAGGTCTGGATTCCAGGTCGCACCCAGTGCGATGCCGACCGGTGTGGCAACGGATTCTGGACCCATATTACCCCAAGCGCCGCGTGCACCATTGGGTCCATCGGTCACTTTGAATTGGGGGATGCCGAGTCGTGGCACGGGGACGCTATGCCACAGGTCCGCACCTGCGAGCATGGAAATTTTTTCGTCGAGAGTCATTTGCGAGAGAAGATCGTCAATGCGAGACATGAGAGGCTCCTAGGAGATAGAAAGTGGAAGGTAGAGAAACTAGAGATCGGTGAAGGTGATGAGTTTGATGTTTTGTGCATCAAGGGTTTCTTTAACAGAAGGATCGGTGAGGATTTTTAGTTCTCGTTCGCGCTGAAAGTTGTAGACCGATTCTTTTGCAAATGCATCATCCACATAACCAGGATGGCACATGATTTCGCTTGTGCCTTCGCCAACGCTGTTGATGATGCTTAATAAATTTTCTTTTGTCGCAGTGTCGTCATAGAAGTTGACGAAGAACGCATCTGGTCTGCGAGGGTTGAATTCTTTCAAAAGGTCAGAGGCGTGTTTTGTTGTTTCACTGAATTCACGCGAGTCATCGTTGTTTGGCAATAGCGGATAACGGATCGGGCAGCCATATTCCTTTGCCAGTTCCAACATGGCTCGGAAGAGAGCAGGGGAGAAGTAGGACGAATGATGATGTGAATCAAGGTGCGTGGGCTTCTTTCCGGATGCCTGGATGTATGCTTCGATCTGGGCACGCCACTCCTTTTTGACTTCATCTATATTGAGGCTTGACCGATGCTCGAGCAATGGCGTGTATTTAAAGAAGTCTCCGTTTTCATCCACGATGGATGGCACGCTTTCCGGCGCGGAGATGGGTCTGCCCATCGTCAATACAAGGTGGACACCCATCCCTAAATTTGGTGATTTTTTGAGCCCGATGGCAATATCATCTGCGGTCGTGGAAATGTTCATCATGCATGTCGTGGAAGTCACCACGCCGCGCAAGTGCGCTTCACGAATGCCGCGTGAAATTTCTGGCGTACGCCCGTAATCGTCAGAGTTGATAATGAGTCGTTTCATAAGTTTTTATAGCTTTAGCTGCCGTCCTCGGCGGCGGGTTGTATTTAATGCGCTTCGTTTGCGAAGCACTCAGCGCGCTGTTATTCAATGCCTTTCAAATACTGAGCATAGGAATCAAGAAGAAAAGGTAGTGGGTTCTTGTAGAATTCTTCAGGGTCGAGCTCAAACTTTGCATAATCAGGAATCGGTTTGACCTGAGGCTTGGTGGTTGCAAACTCCTGGATTACTTTTGCATGAGGCTTAAGAGAACCATCCGGGCGGACCAGGCCAAAAAATCGTTCATGTTGAGAGTTATTACAAGGAGGTAAATCCCACAGTTCTGGAATATAGTCTGCATAGCACCAAAGCATGGCGCCGGTTGCGCCACTGTCTTGAAGCTTAGACAGGGTGAGACGAATGAATTCGGCAAAATCTGCTTCGGATGCCATGTACTGTTCACGCGGGCGACCATTGGTCTCCGTCCATGTCATGATGTGAGAGGGTTCACCTGGCTGGGCAGTACAACCGCCGAATTCCTCCATCAAAATCGGTTTGCCAGCCAGTGCGGCGGTCACTGCACAAGTGAAGGGAACAAAATCAGGGTCAAGTGGCTTGCGTGCCCAGGGCGTATA
>DASWEH010000460.1:0-15174 GCA_036394895.1 Anaerolineales bacterium | reverse complement strand
GGCCTCCACTTCATCATTTTCAAATCCACCGATCCATAGCAGGTCGCGGCCCAGCAGCAATTTACCTGCTCCTTTGAAATCTGAAATCCATTGTGCCTGGGGGATGGGAATTATCATGCCAGGTTCCATACCGCCGTCTATAGTTTGGGCATAACTGTTTTGAATGGCACGCCCACTCAAGTCGAGCTCCACTGCCCCGCTCTCCATGATGAAAGGACCGGGCTCGCGACCCGCCGCGCCGCGAACAACGTAATCTGCTAATTCATCCGTCACCCCATGAGGCAGATAACCGTCAATGATCAACGGTTCAACATACGCTCTCACAATTTTCCCTTCCCGCAAATAGACAGCAAGCATGTAGGATTCAAAGGATGGCCATACAATCTGGTCGAACAGGAAGTTGCCCATGCTCCAGGCGATCAATGATGAATCTTTCCACGAAAACCCACTCACAACATGTGTATGATGATTGATCAGCAGCGTGGCGCCCGCTTGTCTCGCAACTTCGGTGAGATAAGTGATTTTGTTGATTGGACTGCGATTGTACTCCTCGCCGCCATGGATCATCACAACAACCATATCTGCCTGTTGTTTTGCCTTGATGATCGCGGAACGCAAGGGGCCTTCTGAGCAGAACGCCGCGCCACCTTTCTTGAGTACATCTGATGCTACGTATGGCACATCATCTTTTGTAACCGAGCTGGAGGGGATTCTGACAGTTGTGCATCCAATAAAGGCAATTGTCTGCCCTTTCGATGAGATAATAGCCGGCGTCCAGGCATTGGCTTCATTTATCCCCGCACCGAAATGGAGCATACCTGCTTGATCTAGGGTTAAAAGGGAATTGTTTAATCCCGCTTCCAACATATCGTAGTTGTGATTGTTTCCCATATCGACGATATCTACGCCAGATTGCTTCAGCGCCATCACACTCTTAGGGCTACTCGCATATACATAATCAGCAGTGGAATGGAAGGCGACTGGTCGTGAATCTCTCTTGGAAAAGTATGCCTGATCGCTTAGCGTGGTTTCCAGATTCACGACTGTAAAATCGGCATTTTCTATAAGAGGCTTAGCTGGTGCCAACAATTTCATATGATCATCCACAGTTGGCTCAATAGGCAACAAGCCATCTGTAGTGTCGCCATCTTCATTAGGATCGAAAAAACGTCGGCCAAACATGGTGTCTCCACCGAATTGGATGACGAGTGTTTTGCCATCGTCAGGAGTAAGACGAAACAGCACTGGGGTTTCCGGAGCGGCTGCACGCGTACGAGAGATAAAGCCCTCGCTTTTGACTGTAATCCATTCAGGCATGCCTCCGCTTGGAAGATCAAACCAGCCATCATGGTTGCTTGTTGTATGATTGGTTTGAGAATTCACCCGCGCGGCTTCTATTGGGTTGCCATCCATATCAACCACACGCCCGGTAAAGTTGTATTTTGGAGGCAATGGCGTGGGAATGACTGTTGCAGTAGGCATAGATTGTTCAGTTAAGGTTGAACAGCCTGACAGAAGGAGAGATAATATGAGGAGCCGTGAGAGCACCAAACGAATCATTGTAGGAATATTCCAATGATGATCAAGTGTGTTAATGCAATCCGTTTCTTTATTCATTCTACTTGTTCGGATCGATCAAAGGGTCAGCGAGCCAGTACTCCGCCCCGGGCAGAATATCTTGAGCAAACGTTAGATCTCCAGAGCCAGTAAGCAAGGCATAATTATAGAGAGGGCTAAACTGCGCTTGCGGGTTGGCCCATTCAATGATACGAATATTATCGAAATCGGCTGTAACTGTCCCTTTGTCAGGAGGCTTCAACCTGAGATACAAACCTAATGCCACAGCTTTGCTTGGTACCTGCACATCAAGACGGAAAGGTTGCCAACTACCGTAAGATTGAACCTCGATTGGTTGGACATCTTTTAAGAAGGATGGCCCGGAGGTTGCTGAATACCAGCTCAATTGGACTTGAGTAGCAACTCCTTGACTCAGGCGTACCATACCTGTAATGCTTAGATTTGAATAGCGATCAACCCAAACCCGATGTAGATTGGTCGTTACGGCATCATTGACGTCGTTAACATCTCTGGTCAAACGAATGCCTGTCTCTCCTTCATACGCGTAGTCGCGTCCAATTCGGATACTGCCCGATTCCAGATCCCAAAGAGGAGCTCCGTGTAAGGCAGAATCTATTTCATCATTTTCAAATCCGCCAACCCAGAGCAGGTCACGGCCCAGCGATAATTCACCCGTTCCTTTGAAATCCGAAATCCATTGCGATTGCGGAATTGCAATAATTTCCCCAGATGCAGATCCGCCGTCCATTGACTGGATATTTGTTTTTTGAAGGGCGCGACCATCAAGATCTATTTCCATCGCACCGCTTTCCATAATAAACGCACCTAGCATTTGGCCTGCCGCGTCCCGAACAACGTAATCTGCGAGTTCATCGGTCACACCGTGAGGCACAAAATCGTCGAGCATCAATGGTTCGATATATGCTCTGACGACTTTTCCCTCTCGCAAATAAACAGCCAATATATAAGATTTAAGGGCTGGCCATATCGTTTGATCTGAGAGAAAACTACCCATCGTCCATGCAATCAATGATTGATCTCTTAATGAAAATCCGCCGATTACGTGTGGTTGATGATTGATGATTAGAGTGGCACCTGCTTGCCTAGCAATTTCGGTCAGATAGGTTATCTTGTTGGTTGGGGTTGGATCGTATTCCGTGCCGCCATGAATCATGACGATAACAATATCTGCTTGTTGCTTTGCCTTGATGATCTCCGAACGTAAGCGCGACTCGGCGCAGTAGGCGGCACCACCTTTCCTCAGCACATCCGAAGCTACATAAGGTATATCATTTCTTATCGGGGTTTTAAGGGGAATTCTGAGAGTGGTACATCCAAGAAAGGCGATTGTTTGCCCCCTTGCTGAGATCATCACGGGAGCCCATGCATTTGCTTCGTTTGTCCCTGCGCCGAAATGAAGCATTCCTGCTTGATCAAGAATAGAAAGAGAATTATTCAATCCCATTTCTAGCATATCGTAAGTGTGATTATTTCCCATATCAACGATATCTACGCCTGATTGCTTTAATGCGGTCGCACTGTTTGGATGACTTGCATAAACATAAGCTGTAGTAGGATGGAAAATGGCTGGTCTGGGCATAGCTTTAGGAAAGAAGGCTGGATTGTTCAATGTTGTTTCCAAGTTCACTACGGTAAACTCAGCATTTTCCAAAAGTGGCTTCACTGGAACCAATAACCTCATATGATCATCAACAGTAGGTTCAAGAGGCAGTAACCCGTCAGCCGTGTAATCATCTTCGTTGGGATCAAAAAAACGGCGACCGAACATCGTATCACCAGCGAAGTGAATAACAATTGTCTTGCCATCATCGGGAGTCAGACGAAAGAGTACCGGAATTCCAGGCGCGGCTGCCCGTGTACGAGAGATAAAGCCGGGGCTGGTTGCCTTGATCCATTGTGGAAGTCCCACCGAAGGGAGGCGAAACCAGCCATCTTTGTCACTGGTTGCGGTATTTTTTGATGATTCAAGAGTCGCCCCAGGTATAGGTTGACCGTCCATATCAACGACGCGCCCAACTAAATCCTGACTCACTGCTTGTGGTTGCTGCTGTGAGTCAGGTCTTGGTAGCAGATTGAAGAATGGCTGAGGGGATGCAACAGGGCTAGGCGTTTGGCTCTGTCCAGTCAAAGGCGAACAGCCAGACAAGAAAACTGCCAGGATGAGCAAGGAGGGCAGCACTGAAGGAGTCCTCATCATATAAAGACCCAACTTTGTCTTCAAGTGAGGAATAGCCATTCGAGATGAGTCTGGTTTAACATCAATACTGCACCTTGCATCACTAGCCAAACACCAGCGGTTGCTAAGGAGGTCGTAACCACAGTTGAATAGGTTCCCTCGCGGGCAAAGTCATTCGCAATCAGCGAAGCGATAGTGGGCATGATAATGACGAATCCAGACCAGGGGACAAATCTACCATGTGTAAGATTAATAATCGCGATTTCCAATAGCCAGGAAATCACCACCCCGGAAAGAATCATCATGCCTAATTTTGTTCTCCCAAATGCAAGTACATAGCGCGATGTAAGAAGTTGCACGAAGATAAAAGTGAGGATGCTGGCAACGATCACAAAAATCAAATCCAAGGGACGAGCCGCAAATAAAGCCAGATAGGCAGCCGTTACAAATCCGCCTGAACGCATTTGAAGTTTCGAATAAGCCAAAAGGTCAAGAAATACGCTGACAATAATGCCGATTGGTAAGAGCTGTATAGGATAGGTATAAGTGTAGGGCTGAGTGCGAAGCAGCGGGGATGAGGTACGCAGGAAAAGATTTGGTAAAAGTTCTTCAATTGCTGATAAAGGAAAGATAATCAACGCTACGATGGAAACGCCCAGCAGAATTGAGACTGTTGTATTCCTAGCTCCTTGGCGCCCCATATCATGCGCGATCACGCCAGGCAAAACGAATCCGATACCATAGAGAATGGTCAGGTCAACATTGATCGTTCCAAATAGTCGAATGACAGTTAACCATAGCACCTGAAAGACCAGACCAACCAGAATTTCAATTTCGAATAATTTTCGTCCATTGAGCATAAAACGCTTTTGGAGGATTTTATAGACAATCTGGTAAGTGATGTAAGCAATCGCCAGCGTGACAATAATATGAAGGGGCTGGCCCACAAAAAGCGCGAGATACCCACAAATAATCACGCCACCAAGCGTTAGTCCGGTCCGTTTATAAATAATGGTGGAAACCACAATTCCAAGAATAATCGTCAGTCTTGCCAGCTCGTTACTAATGGAGTAGTCATACATTTTATTAACTCCGGTGTGCCAAGTGCCCAATCATTCTTTCTTTTGTCTGCTCCATGCGCGGACGGTAGTGCTTCCACGCTTCACCTTCCTGGACATGAACTGGTGCATCTGGGCGATGATGGAAATACTCTAGTAACAACTCGGCCTGAGGTGTATGGATGTTGACCAGGCCGATCAATACACCCTGTTCGCCTTTGATCAAGTCTGCGATTTTGTCGAAGATCTGGTCCAGCGTCGGATTTACACTGAAGCCCATATTAATGATTCGGATGGGTGAAACGCCCAGCTTAAGCATGTGCTCTGTGACCTGCGATTCATACGCACCAAAGGTGATCCAGTAATCGAAATCCAGATCATTCGCAGCGATATTTGCAAACCGCATGGCGCGGTCTGCGCGATCGTAGCGGTTATTGAGGATGCCAATACGGGTAGCATTTTGATCGTAGTAAGGTCGCAGGGCGTCTACACCAATAATGGTGCTCTCACGGTCATTGACTGCAAATAAAGGAATCCAGAGGATTTCCTTTTTCTTCCAAATCGTTCGTTGGATGTTGACTACGCCTACATCGGGCCGGGCGTTCCACATACCGCGCATCGCCGTCGAACGTGGAATCCCCAAAATATCCGCGATTGCCAATCCGATGGAAATGTTCTCCTTGAAGGAGAGATAATTGAATCTCGCGAGATCTTGTTCTGTGACCCAGCCCGGATCGGCATAGACAAGACGGCTCCCACGCGCTTCGGCATTTTTCGCCAGCCTTTCCCTCAAGTGCGGACGGTCTTCTGCCGTAATCAGAATTCCCTCATGGGGGATCATGAGCGATAGAGTATCTGCAATCTCTTCCAGCGACTCGCCCATCACATCCTGATGATCTTCTCTAACATTCGTAATCACATTGATATTCCCTTTTACCAGCAATTCCTGCGAAGCAATCTGGTTAGCTGGGAAAAGCGCCATGGTTTCAAAAACAATGGCTTCTGTGTCTTTTTCCAGATATCCTTTTGCAATATTGAATAACTCCATAATCGTGGGCGAGCTGCGACGTTGGATGGGAATCTCTTCTCCATTTGGCAAAATAACCATGGCTGCGCTACCGGTCGTTTTGGCAAGCGTCTGGATTCCAGCCTCCCGTAATACTCCTGCAATGAGACGGGTCACGGTAGATTTTCCCCGAATCCCATTAACATAGATTCGGATCTTCAACTTATTAAGTCGTCGTTCGTAATCCCTTCGTTCGATCCACCACGAAATGGTCACGCCGAGAAGAGTAAGAGCCAGTACAAGAATTCCATACATCAGGGAATTACTTTCTCGAATAATGGGGTGGATAGGGCAAGCTCACCCAATGTTTCCCATTCAATAAATAAGTTCTGAAACATATCATCGTTATTTATTTCTAGACTCCGCTGCAAAGACTTTTCTGCTGCTTCCATGATGTTGATTTTTGTGAGACTGTACCCTAAAAAGGCAGCAAACCCATATCGAAGCTGGGCTCGCGCCTGAATAAACCTTGAACTACCAGATGGAGTGACAAACTGTGTTTTTGTCATCCGATTCAGGATATTGTTCACAACTTTATTCGCTCCTCCTGTTTCCGTTTCAGGCAGGATAATGGCGATTTTGTTGCCTGTAGCGAGGAAAGGAATATCCGTTTCACGGGTTGTATCTTTAATGCTTGTCCCAACTGCGCGCATCAATTCTGACTTTTCATGCGATTCCCAATCAGGATCTGTCATTGGTCGCACCATGACTAAGATCAAAACAAACGGACGGCGATATCGGACAGAGCGTTCTTCTTCTTCATTCAAACGGAGTACACCTATTGAGGGTTTCAGCAGCCCAACTGTTTTATCTTCGAGATCCAATTGCTTTAATTGATTTTGATTTTCCCGGTAAGCATCCAGAAAGGTTTGCAGCCAATCATGATATCTGCCGGCAAGGATGAAGGTCAGTCCCACCAGAATTAATTCAAGCAGGTGGTCCAGAAGCCGGACTTCCTCCCAAGCGCCAAGCAATTGTTTGATGGAAATCCAGATTGCAATCATCAAGAGACCAACCAGAACCCCTCGGACTAGTCCTAGTGCAAGCATAATGCCAGCACCGAAAAATAAAAGAAATATAAAGATGGAGAACGTGCGAATAGAGTTGGTATGAACGACGACTAACGCGGAAGCAAGTATGCTGGCGGCGAACGCCAATAGTGAAAGATAGAGTCGTTGTATTTGATTCGGTGGATTGTTCCTGTGGGTGTTATCGTGCCTCATCTTTACCTTCCTCTGTTTTTTCAAAGGCTTTTGACATCTTTCTGGTTCCTACTAGGCGGATGATCCATAAAATTCCAATGATGAGGAGCAAAGCGGTCCCAACAGCGATCAAAGCAGGTGTTATAAATGCCTGGCCACTCTTTTGTAAAAGTGGACCGATGATTGGAATGTTACTTGCATCAGCAATTTGTTGAAAAAGTGCTTGTGGATTTTCTGGTGCAGACAGTCCTCCAGATGCATGGCTTCGATTTGCTGAGCCAACAACCATCAGATTTCCAGCAAAATTACCTCGCAGCGCAGGATTCAAAATGACATCCCATGTCCATTCGAGTCCCTGCTGATCGTTTCCAGTCAAGACTAGAACAGCTCCTCCTTTTACCCAGGGAGAGGGCATGATTTGCATCAAGCCAAGACTCGCCTCTGTTTCAGACGTGGGAAGATACACTCCATATCCGTCCTGTAGTGAATTGTTGTCCTTTGTAAATGGCTGCGGTAATAAATCATTCGTACTGCGGATGACAGAATTTTCAAGAGGTAAACCCACCAAAATGACATTAGTATAATCTGTCTTCTTCTGCGCAAAGTCGGCGGCAGTCCTTACTTCGGGTGGACGGTTCGGTCGATAAGAAGATGCTCCCAGCATAAAAGATAATCGCGAGATATAGTCAAGATCCTTTTGATGATATTGATCTGGAATGACATAGGTAAAGCCAGGATAATCACTGAATGGCAGGGGAAAGTCTTTTAACGATGGAATAGGGGTACGATTCCGATAAGTTATTTCAAGGGAGGAACTATTCAATACCGTTGCCCATACCGTTTCCAAGGCACGCTCGCAGGAGCTATAGGGAATATGCAAATCAAAAGCCACTCGAATGAAATTAATACCGCGGCGAAATTTTTTAGCAGGCAAGCCCACAATTATTGGCTCTCCGGTCGAACTCCGGGCACTGGGCAAAATGCCAGCCATGCTAAAACCATTTAGGTAGACTGTAAAAGATGAATTGAGAAGATCCAAATCTGGAGAATGGACTAGTGCAAGATTTAATTTCACAAGAGCAGGTTCTATGTCATAGGGAATATATAAGCTGTAAATCAGGTTCTGTTGGCCGATCCCTTTTACTGTGCGGTCAAGATATCCCAAGTCTTCGAACGAAACACTGTTTTGGAAAGGTTGAGGTTCGGTCACAGGGTTTTGATCTACATAAGCCACATTCCCATGCAATAATGTGCTTCTCGCAGGATCGCTGAACACAAATGCCGGGCTATAGCCATCCTGCCTGTTTTGGTCGCCAATAATCATGATCGCGTTTCCTAATCCCCACGGAGAAGGGAAGAGGGCAATATAGTCTTTGTCATTGCGTACCTTATCCTGAAACTCAACTGGAGCCCCACCGATAAAGATAATATTCCGATTAGCCGCAATGTTTGTGTTTAACTGGTTCTCAGTCAGAATTTCTGGATGCCAATCATTATTGGTATCTGCATGGCTACCTAATACATAGGATATGGTCGATAACGATGTTAGATCATCTTGGGCGCTGTTTTCTGGCAGTACGATCAATGTCTGCCTTTTGGCCCCCGGGAGGAGATATTTTTCCAGTGGCTCAACGAGGATCTGTGGGAAATTTGAAAGATCAGCTTGTAGATCGCGCCTTGCAAAGGATAGGTGTAGAAGTCCACCCGGAGCGATTGCTACCCATCGCGAAGGATCATCCCAGTTTTGGCAGTTCGTTTGAGTGTCATCAGGCAGGTGGAGGGTTCCGGTAAATATCAGGGTGTTATTCCCCTGTGTAAACATATTCGCCGGTATAAGAATTCGTTGCTTGGTGCTAGGTATCTTTGTAAACCTGTAAGAATTGATTTGGAATCCATTGAGCGAAATTGTTAAGGACGACCGTACCGAATCCAGAAGAGGGCTTACTGTGATCTTGATTTCCAGCCAATTCCCTTCATTGACCAGCCAGCTTTGAGGGATGGGGATGTTAAGAGTCTGACTACTGATGAGACCTTGAAGTTCTATAGGTTTTTCATCATGAAACGCTTCCAGTGGGATTTCGACGAAGTTCAGACCTTCTGCAGAAACATATTTTTGAGGGATGAGAGCATCCAATAGCAGGCAGGCACAAACAAAAGCCAGGTTAAATTTATGGACATTCATCATATCCCCCTGTGGTTTCCATTCCCATTTCCGTTGCCATTCCCAATTAAGGCTTTGATCCGTACCTTAAGTTCCTGCGGGTGGATAGGTTTAACGATGTAATCGCTCGCCCCCATTCCGAATGCAACAACTTTTTTTTCAACATCGCCCACAGAAGTAAAGAAGACAATTGGGGTATGGGCGAACTGTGATTTTTCCCGCACATTCCTGCAAACTTCAAAGCCATCTCCATTGGGCATGATCAAATCAAGAAGAATAAGATTCGGATCATACGTCAGTGCGGTGGGGAGCGTGTCACAGCTATTATTGACAGAGACTACCTCATACCCCTCTTTCGATAGAATAAGTTCCAGCAGTTTGGTCGTGCCTTGATCATCATCAACAACAAGAATTTTGCCCATATAAGTCCACTCCTGTTCCAAATAAATTCTGGGCACGATGATGGATCTACAGAGATTTAAGATGCCACTCTCATCGTTCCGATTATAAGTTATCTTACGATACTTCGTTGTTAATTCATTACAAGACGGCGACCTTTCTGAAAAGTAACATCTTTTATGTTAAGATACAGTTTTTGTCTCATTAAGAAATGGTTAACCTAATACGAAAATGAGCCTGGCATACAGAACGCTCCTGGGGTGATTTAATTACGTTTGTCACTTTTTCTTCGTTCTTAGGCCTTTTTGATGCAATACAAAACCTGCCCCAGAGATTGGGGCAGGTTTTATGTTGGTTACTTTCTCTTGACAGTCTTTTTGGCAGTTTTTGAATTTGCCTTCGAAGCTCGACCATTGGCTTTGCTCTTTGCCACAATCGTCTTTTTCTGTGGTCTGTGCTTCAAAGCAGCATGTGCAGCCGCAAGGCGAGCGATCGGCACACGGAATGGTGAGCAGGAAACGTAGTTGTTGCCAATGAGATGGCACCATTCAATCGAACTCGGGTCACCACCGTGTTCGCCGCAGATGCCCACTTCGAGGTTGGGTCGGGTCTTTCGCCCTTCGGAAATTGCCCAATCCATCAGTTTGCCCACGCCACCACGATCGAGCGACTGGAACGGATTTGTCTCGAGGATGCCCTGTTCCTGATAAGTGATCAGGAAGTTGCGTTCGGCGTCATCGCGTGAGTAACCATAGGTCATTTGGGTCAGGTCATTCGTGCCAAATGAGAAGAATTGGGCACGCTCGGCAACTTCACCTGCCGTGACAGCGGCACGTGGGATCTCGATCATCGTGCCAAATTTATATTCGAACTTGACCTTCTTTTCTCCCATAACCGCGGAAGCGATCCGTTCGAGCCTCGGCTGGATCCATTCGAGTTCCTTTACCGTGCCGGTCAGCGGGATCATTACTTCGGGTTTGACGACGATGCCGCGCAATGTACAATCTGCTGCAGCCTCGAAAATAGCGCGCACCTGCATTTCCACGATTTCAGGCATGTAAATGCTTAGTCGAACGCCGCGCATACCCATCATCGGGTTGGATTCGTGCATTCCTTTGATGGCGCTGAGCAATTCTTCTTTATCTTTCAATCCGTCCGATTCGCCTTTCACGCGCATCGTGATCACTTCTTCCAGGAGTTTTTCCTCATCGGGCATGAACTCATGCAGCGGCGGATCGATCAAGCGGATGATAACAGGATAGCCATCCATCGCTTCGAAGAGACCGTCGAAGTCCTTGCGTTGATCGGGGAGCAGTTCATTGAGCGCTTCTGTGCGTTCTTCACTTGTCTCTGCCAGGATCATGCGCTGAACAATGGGTAAGCGCTCGGGCTCAAAGAACATGTGCTCGGTCCGGCACAGACCGATACCGACCGCGCCATAGGAACGCGCGCGGCGCGCATCCTTTGGATAATCTGCATTTGCCCATACCTGAAGTCCACGAGTTGGATAACCTTTCGCAGGGGCTTCACGCATATTCTTGCGGGCGCTAATTTCATCTGCCCATGTGAGAAGTGTCAATAATTCAGTTTGCTGCTCGAGTGAGGGTGCGGTTGTGGGGATCTTTCCGATGAACACTCTACCCGTTGTGCCATCCACTGAAATCCAATCGCCCTCTTTCACAACAGCTTCTCCCACAATCATCTGGCGTCTTTCAAGATCGATCTTGATCGCGGAAGCACCAACCACGCATGGAATACCAAACTGGCGTGCCACAACCGCTGCGTGAGAGGTCGCGCCCCCTTCGCTGGTGAGCACTCCTTGCGAGGCGATCATGCCGTGGACGTCATCCGGCTTGGTAAACGGACGCACCATGATAGTGTCCTGTTTTGATTCCTTCGCCATTTTTTCAGCCATGTCAGCATCAAAATAGACCTGTCCCACTGCCGCGCCCGGGGAGGCATTCACGCCCTTGGCAAAGAATGTGCCGTCTTTTTCGGCGTTGGTCATCGCCTGCTCATCGAACTGCGGATGGAGAAGGGAATCAACGTTATCAGGAGTAACGCGCAGTACAGCTTGTTCTTTTGTGATTAAGCCTTCATTTGCCATATCTACTGCGATCTTCACCGCGGATTTGGCGGTACGTTTGCCATTGCGGGTTTGGAGCATCCACAGTTTGCTGCGTTCGATAGTAAATTCGACATCCTGCATATCCTTATAATGCTTTTCGAGCTTGGCAGTAATGTCCATGAACTGTTTATAGGCTTTCGGCATCTTCTGCACGAGATTTTCAATTGGCTCTGCGTTACGAATGCCTGCGACCACATCTTCACCCTGGGCATTGAGCAGATACTCCCCCATCATCTCCTTTTCGCCGGTGGATGGGTTACGAGTGAATGCCACGCCCGTGCCTGAGTCATCGCCCATATTGCCGAAGACCATGGTCACGATATTGACGGCAGTACCGAGATTGTCTGAAATGCCTTCTTTCTTTCGGTATGCAATGGCACGCTTGCCATTCCATGATTCAAAAACAGCTTTGGTTGCCAGTTCCAGCTGTTTGTAAACATCCTGCGGAAAATCTGAACCGACATGTTTCTTGAAGACCGCCTTGAAGGTGGAGACCAGTGACTTCCAGTCTTCCGCGGTCATCTCAGTATCCACTCTGTAGCCCTTCTCTGCTTTGTATTCAGCCATCGGATGTTCAAAGACTTCGTCATCTAGGTTGAACACGGTCGTGCCGAACATTTCGATGAGGCGACGATATAAATCCCATACGAAGCGTGGGTTATTTGTCAGCTTGATCATGCCCTCAACGACCTGATCATTCAAACCGATGTTCAGAATCGTGTTCATCATGCCGGGCATGGAGAACTTGGCACCGGAACGGCAGGAAACCAGAAGCGGATTCTTCGGATCGCCAAACTTCTTACCTGTCTGCTTCTCAACAGTTTTCATGGCGGCAAGCATCTGGTCCCGCATTCCGGCCGGGAATTTGCCGGCCTTGCGGAATTCGTTACAGGCTTCGGTCGTGACCGTAAACCCAGGCGGGACGGGTACTCCCGCACGCGTCATATCAAAGAGTCCCGCGCCTTTGCCTCCGAGTAGCGAGCGAACGCCTTCCCAGGAACCGGCGTATTTTTCAGCAGCGGCAACCTCTCCGAACAGATAAACCCATTTTTTCATAGAAACCTCCGGGGTTAGTAAGATCTAAAATTTCTGTGAAGTTTACCACGAACAGTTTGCGACAAATGTGATATATTCTTCTTACATTTGTCAGTGCCTGTGCGAATAGTCAATTGTTAGCCTATTGCAAAGTCAGGAGTAGCATTTATATATGATAATAGGAACAGATTGGAATTAACTATGCCAGTAAAACTACTTGTTATCGACGATGATAGTGCAGTCACCGATTTACTTTCACTGCTTTTAAGGTCACATGGTTTTGAGGTAGGCGCTACAAATAACAGTACCGAAGGATTAAGCATGATCCGTGACGACGCTCCGGATGTTGTTATCCTTGATTTGATGATGCCGGACATGGATGGATGGCAGATTTGCAAGGCTGTGCGTGAATTTAGCCAGGTACCGATTATCATCCTTTCAGCTCTAAATGATCCGTCCATGATTGCCAGCGTTCTGGATGCCGGTGCCGATGATTACCTGACCAAACCGACTCCAAGCCGCGTACTGATTGCTCATGTCAATCGGCTTGTCAATCGATCTGGCTCACTGCATTCAAGTACCTCACTAAGTGATTCTTTTGGCAAACCCTTGCCAGCCTCTTGAGGATTACAGCGATCCTCTCTAAGCCTCAACTTGTTTTCGTCTAGATAAAAATCCCATCACCCAAGCGTGGTGGGATTTTTTTATGCCAGATGTTTCAAAGCCTGCGCGGTTTTCTCTTTGGCTTCCATCATCGGCATGTGACCTGCACCACTGATTTCGACCAAATGTGCCTGTGGCAACGCCGCTTTCACTTCTCGTGCTCGATCCACAGGAATGAGCGCATCTGAATCACCATGGATAATGACAACCGGGATTTTCAGCGAAGACAGCAGAGGAGTGGAATCCATTCGTTCAGCCATTGCCTTAAGCGCACCGATGTAAGCCGCAGGCGGCTGTCGTTCCATCGAAGCGCGCGCAAAAGACTGTAAATTTTCGTCGGCTGTAAATTTCGGGGTCATCGTCGCGACCACGCTGCCAATCCCATTTTCTGCTACATCTGCGGCAGACTTATAGCGTCCTTCCTTGCGATCCGGCGGGTCAGCTAACACTTGTGATGAAACCAATCCCAGCCCCCGGACGCGCTGGGGATAAAGCCTCAAAAAAGCAAGCGCAACATATCCTCCCATCGAGTGTCCAACGATGGCAGTTTTTTGAACGCCAAGTTGATCGAGCAAACCGGCAATGTCTGAAGCATAATCATCCATTGTATAGGGCGAATTGACAGTTGTTGACTCGCCGAAGCCACGTAAATCGGGAAGGATGACATCAAATGCATCTTCCAGTAAAGGCAGCACATCATCCCACAAATGACGATCCAGCGGATAACCGTGCAAAAGCACAAGCGGAGTTCCTTTTCCGCGGCGTTCGTAAGCAAGCTGAATACCATTCACATTGATTTTTTCCATAAACTCTCTCCTATGTCATTGCGAGGACGCTTCGCGGTTCTTCCCGACGAAGCAATCTCGAGCTTGTTGTAACTCTGATCATGAATCAAGAGATTGTTTCAGTCGCTTTGCTCCCTCGCGACGAATATATCACTTCCAATTGACTGCCACTTTTAATTTGCTGCCCAATTTTGAATAGTAGTACACGAAGCCATTCTCCCTGCCAAACTCATAGACGCGGCGCGTAATGTCCACGTCTGATTTGCAGTATTCAGCGACCTTCTCCAGTTCGCCTTTCCGGAACCATTCCACCGATTGGACTCCATCCGCGGTCTTGGTTGTTCCCAAGGTTGCTCTGGCAATCGAGTCAAGACTTAGCCGAAAGTTCAAAGCCTGATAAATGTCCCGCAACATATCGGTGGAACGAAACGCACGAAAGTTTTCATTTCGTGCGTAGGGTCTTAATACTTCATAATCAAAACCGACGATATTGAATCCAACTACTCGGTCCGCAGATTTTAACTCTGCTACTAGCGCGGCCACATCTTTTTCCCAATAGACGGCAAAGTCATTGCGTGCCGTTGACCATGTGACTCCGCATGCCAACAACAATTTGGACGCATCCCGACCACCGACTTCATGAAAAAGCTTCTGGCTTTCAAGGTCAAAGTATACAATGTTCACAAGTTCTCCAAATTTTTCAAATACTCACGCGCCAGGTCAAGCGCTTGTTCACGATTCGTAACTTTACCGGTTGCCTGTCCTTCGCGGATCGTTTCCAGCAATTGCCCGATAATTCGCCCCGGCTCGAGTCCCAACTCAGACATCAACTCATTCCCATCCAGCAAGCGCGGCGGCGTGACAATTTCCTGTGGCTTCTCCCAGTAATTTTCCAACAAAAT
>DASWEH010000459.1:0-12756 GCA_036394895.1 Anaerolineales bacterium | reverse complement strand
AAAGAGACGTTGGCGGCTTGCCTGAACGGTGTCAAAGGGGAAGCAAATACATTGGACAAAAAGCGCGGTCGAAAAGATGCGATCCATTCTTCCCTGGACGCGGCGCGCCTGGACCGCAAGACTCTCGAAGCGATGCTTGCGGCGATGAAAGATTCCTTTCCCATGTTTCGCAAGTATTTCAATGCAAAGGCGAAGAAACTTGGTAAGGAAAAACTCGCCTGGTGGGATCTCTATGCGCCAATGGGCAAAACGGATAAAGTCTATTCGTTCGATGAAGCGTGCAATTTTATTCTGGAAAACTTTGGGAAGTTTTCCCCTGATCTGGCGTCATTTGCCAAACGCGCTTTTGACAGTCATTGGATCGATGCCGAACAGCGCGAGGGCAAGCGCGGTGGCGCGTTCTGTATGGAAGTACAAGGCGTAAAAGAAAGCCGCGTCCTCTCCAATTTTGATGGCTCGTTCGATCAAGTCAGCACGCTCGCGCACGAACTTGGACACGCCTTCCACAATGAGTGCGCGTATCAGGCGGACAAAACTGTCCTCCAGCAACTCACACCCATGACACTCGCCGAAACGGCCTCGACGATGTGCGAGACCATCGTAACGGAAGCAGTGCTTGCCTCCACGCAAGACCCGCAGGAAGAACTGGCTGTGCTCGAGGCGCAACTAATTAATGCGGCTGGGATCATCGTGGATATCTATTCCCGTTATCTCTTCGAGCAGGAAGTCTTCAAACGCCGGGCACAATCCGAACTTTCGACCGATGACTTTAATGACATCATGGAGCGCTCCCAGAAGGAAACCTATGGGGATGGACTCGATGAACGTTATCTGCAAAAGTTCATGTGGACCTGGAAGCCCCATTACTACTCCCCCAGCTTATCGTTCTACAATTATCCATACGCGTTTGGCTTGTTGTTTGCCACTGGCTTGTATGCAATTTATCAGCAACGCGGCGAGGCGTTTGTAGAAGATTACAAAAACCTACTTGCTTCTACAGGTGAAGAGACTGCTGCCAAGCTTGCGAAACGATTCGGGATAGATATTACCAAGCGCAAATTTTGGGATGACAGCCTTGCGATTATTGGCAGGCGCATTGATCGGTATGCCGAACTGTAACTTTCACCCGGCAAGCTAAGGCAAGACTTATGAAAAGAAAACAATATGTTCTGCTCGCCATACTGATTCTCCTTCTCTCGTCGCTGGCATGTAACGCACTATTGCCACAAACCGAACCAACTTCCGTGCCGACTCTAGTACCGACTCAAGCCCTCATTCCTACACAAATCACGGAACCAGTCTCGACTCAACCTCAAGCCAATTTGCCGGAAACGGATGCAGAGGTCCCGCGCGTATCGGTAGATCAAGCCAAAGCTGCGTTGGATAGTGGTGACGCAGTTATCGTGGATGTGCGCGGAGCCGAGGCCTATGCCAGGAGTCATATTGCTGGCGCACTCGAAGTTTCACTGAGCGCCATCCAAACGGATCTTGCCAACTTGCCTCTTGATAAAAACAAATGGATCATTACCTACTGCACCTGACTTAACGAGCACACGAGCGCCCGTGCGGCGTTCATCCTTTTACATAATGGCTATCCCAATGTCAGTGCCATTCTTGGTGGCTTGCAAACCTGGATCGATGCGGGATACCCTGTGGAGCCGTAAAAGCGTAAACACGGAAACAGGTAAACAAGTACACAAGTGTATATTGTTTTACCTGTCTACATGTTTACTTGTGTACTATCTACCGATTCGCTATGACCATCCTCTCGATTGACCACGTTCAAATTGCTATACCTTCAGGCAGAGAAGAAAAGGCGCGTGCCTTCTATGTTGAACTCTTAGGATTTATAGAAATTCCAAAACCACCTGAACTTGCAAAACGCGGCGGGGCATGGTTCCAGTCAGGAAACGTTCAACTCCATCTCGGCGGCGAAGCGGATTTCAAACCAGCGCGCAAGGCTCATCCCGCGTTTGTTGTGGATGATCTCGATACGTTGATTGCAAACGCTCAACATGCCGGATATGAAACGGACACATCCCAACCTCCCTTGAATGGATACAAGCGCGCCCATGTCTTTGACCCGTTTGGAAATCGGATTGAACTGATGGAGAAATTGTAGAGCGGGATGGTATCCCGCTAGGACGGATTGCCAATCCGCCCTACGGATAATAATATGAGCACGCCTCTTGTCACACCTTGGGCTGATTCTGTTACTCCTGGCCAATCCACCCTCTGGCAAATCATGATCGATGAGGGGCTTAGTCCCTATGCGTGGTCAAATGGACCGCATGATATATACCCAGCACATTCGCATGCATACAACAAGGTCATTTATGTTGTGCAGGGAAGCATCACTTTTGGGTTGCCTGAGCTCGGCAAGCAACTCACCCTAAAAGCAGGCGATCGCCTCGACTTGTCTGCGGGCACTGTCCACGACGCGCGGGTCGGCGCGCAGGGAGTGGTTTGCCTGGAAGCGCACAAAGATTGATTATTTCTTGGCTTTTGTAGAACGAAAAGCCCAACAAAAAAGACGCGTCTATAAAAGACGCGTCTTTTTACTTCTTACAAATTACCGATTATTCTTACCAGTCGCCATGGAGCCAGCCGCGGATCTGCATCGAATCGACCACGCGCTGGATGGAAACCATATACGCTGCATCGCGCATGTACTCATTTTCCTTCTCAGCCATTTGAAGGATATCATTGAAGGCGTTCGTGATTTTTGCATCCAGCCGCTCCAGCACTTCCTTCTTTGACCAGTAGAAGTTCATGTCATTTTGTACACCCTCAAAGTAGGAGGTGGTCACACCACCGGCGTTGCACAGAAAATCAGGAATATTGAAGATCTTGTTCGCTTTTAAGACTTCATCCGCTTCGGGCGTACAGGGACCATTGGCGCCTTCCGCTACGATCCGAACACGGCTTGACATTTTTTGGACGGTCTCGGAATTCACATGACCTTCAATCGCAGCGGGGATTAACACGTCTGCTTCCTTTGTTATCCACGCATCGCCATCTTCTACAACGTAACCAGCTTCTTCTGCTTTTTTCCGGTCAATCGTTCCATATTGATCGACGATCGAAAGCAGGAAGCGCCCATCCACGCCATCTTTGTGGCTGTACGTGTAGGATTTTTTATCATTGCGATCCCAACAGGAGACGCAGGCGACTTTGCCGCCCAGCATTTCCACAAAACCAATGGAGGCATATTGTGCCACATTGCCAAAGCCTTCAATGGCTGCAACACATTTTGTTGAATCCATCTTGAGATGCTTCAAGGCTTCACGCACCGTATAGATCACACCATAGCCTGTCGCTTCCGTGCGCCCCAGAGAACCGCCGCCACCAACTGGTTTACCGGTAAACACACTTGGTGCATAATAACCGGACAACTTTGAGAACTCGTCCATCATCCAGCCCATCATCTGGGGCGTTGTGCCAACATCCGGAGCCGGGATGTCCTGTCGCGGTCCTAAATTCTTTATCATTTGCTGTACCCAACCGCGGCACAGGTGTTCCTTTTCATTGGCAGAAAGCTTGGAGGGGTCGACGATAATGCCGCCCTTGCCGCCACCAAGTGGGATATCCACTGCAGCGCACTTCCAGGTCATCCACATGGAAAGGGCACGCACCGTATCAATAGTTTCATCTGGATGGAAGCGAATGCCACCCTTATTCGGACCGCGCGCATCGTTGTGCTGGACGCGGAAGCCGGTGAAAACCTGTAAAGTGCCATTATCCATCCGCACAGGAATGCGGAAGGTAAATTCACGGGCTGGCCAACGTAGGACTTCCCGGACGCCCGGATCAAGATTCATCTTTTCAGCAACGCTGTCGAACTGGGTTTGGGCAATTTGGAATGCATTGATCTGCTCTGTCATAGTTTTCTCCTAAATAGTATATTGAGGTTTATAGAAAAGATAAGCGGGCATCCCCGGACAGGGATCCCGCTTTTTATGTACCTTATGGCGAACACAAGTTCATCTTGAGTTTACTCAATAAAGCTCAACTGCCTTAACGTTATCATGAGACTCAAATCCCCGTCAATATGATAAAAATCAGCTCATTTTATAACAAAAGATAACAAAAGACCGGACTTCCATCCGGTCTTTTGACTTATTCAAAATTGTCTTCGTCCGATTCATCATCCCCTTTGTCAAACTCATATTCCACCTTGTCATGGTCTAAATACACCCACAAAAGGAGGACATGCCCATCCGAAGTCTCCACATTCCGAGCCGCAAGGATGGGAGCCGATTGTTCCACACCCATATCATTTCGGTAATGCAGATGTATAGGCAATTTATTGTTCCAAGCCCGATAACAACGCTCTACAAGAGCGGGCCCATTAAACGTCCGCAAACGGGTCAATGCGGGAACCGATAAACGGGAGCCTTCATTCAGGCCCAGTGCCCAGCCATCATTTACTGCTTCAAAAACAGGAGGCGGGCCTTCAATGATTGTAATTTTCTCATCCATAGTGCCGCCAATATACCATAAAAGAGATTTTTGAAACCTTACGAGTACCTTCTATTCTCCTAACAGAATTCATAACTGCCTCCAGTAACAGTAAATGGACGAAAAGCCACTTCACTTACTTACTCGATGCTGAGTGCAAATTCAGCTACATATTCAAGACGGGAATCCACCTACTTTTGTTTCATAAGAGTTTTATTATTTATTTTCTTTTCATTACAAAGTTGTCACGTTTAATGCTTGCGCCTACCCATTGGCATAGGTATACTTGAATCACTATGCAACCGGAAAAAATTGGCATTTACGAAGTCAAATCCGAATTAGGGCGCGGGGGAATGGCAACTGTTTACCGTGCATATGATCCGCGTTTTGAGCGCGAGGTGGCTGTCAAAGTATTACCAAGTGAGCTTTTACACGCCGATCCGCAGTTCCGCCTACGGTTCGAGCGGGAAGCGAAAATTATCGCCCAACTTGAACATTCTGCCATTGTCCCGGTCTATGATGTGGGCGAGGCAGACGGGCAGCCCTATTTCGTCATGCGTTATATGAATGGAGGGTCGCTCTCCGACCGGATCAAGGCCGGCGGGCTTACCATGGAAGACGCCACCCGCATTCTAGGCGCCATCGCCCCAGGGCTGGATGAAGCACACTCCAAAGGGATTGTCCATCGCGATATAAAACCCAGTAATATCCTGTTCGATAAACGCGGCAATCCTTATATTTCAGATTTTGGCATAGCCAAACTTTCCCAAGCCCAATCTGGAAATGTAACCGGCAGTGCCATCATCGGCACTCCTGCCTATATGGCGCCCGAGCAGGCTCAAGGCACGGAAGTGGATGGCCGCGCCGATATCTACGCGCTGGGCATTATTCTTTTTGAAATTCTGACCGGGAAACAGCCTTTTGAAGCTGATACGCCCATGGCTGTTGCGATTAAACATATCACTGACCCAGTCCCGCACATTCATCAGACCAACCCCAAGCTGCCTGAGTCAATGGATACGATCATTCAGCAAGCCATGGCGAAGGACAAAACCCAACGTTTCTCCACTGCTGTTGAAATGACCGATGCTCTGCGCGAGGCGGCCCGTGGCACTCCAACCAAATTACAGACAACGCTGGCGGGCAGTGTCAGGCAAGCCACACCTACTGTAAAAGCCAGCATGCAGCCTGTCCCCGCGAAAAAGGGATTCAACGCGCTATTCGTCATCGTCCCGGTGATCGCAATTGCGGCACTGGCTGGAGGGTTCTTTCTCTTTAAGGAGAACAGAAATTCTCCCGCGACGAAACCACCAATCAGCACATCTGTCGAAACATCGACATCTGCTCCTTTGCCAACCGAAACATCTGCTCCCGTCAATAACCCGACAAACATTCCAATCGTTGAGATTGAACCAACGATCACTGAGACTTCCCTGCCTCCAACTCTCACCAAAACAACCATCCCAGCGCCCCTGGCTTTGGGTGGCGCGGACAAGATCGCTTTTGTTGCCAATAATGAGATCTGGGCGATGAACGTGGATGGCTCAGAACTGAAACAGTTGACAGCAGATGGTGGCACCAAGAACGATTTACAGTGGCTTCCTGACGGAGATAACATCGTTTTTATCAGTGGCTTGACCGTCAAATACTATAATATCAAGACCGATGTCGTCGACACCCTCACCAGTTTTCCTTCTGCCTCTTCGCTGAATGCTTTCCGTGTTTCTCATGATGGCAAACAAGTCATCGTTGCCATGAACAACGAAATCTTCGTGATCCCCTTCGACATCGATCAGTTGAAGAACGTTCACAAGAAGAGTGATTTGCTGGCCTTGGAACCTTGCATTGTTCCTCAGGGAAAGACAAAATCTGCGCTCGTCGTGAAAGAGGCCCGCTGGGCTACAGATGATCAACTTGTGGCTTGGCTTTATAAAGGACCCTTTGCATCTGATCAGGTCAGTGTGCTCGATATTCACGACTGTGATCCAGTGAAAATCAAAATTGTCGATACCTTTCCAGGCACCCGCTTCGAGCCCCCTGGCTTTCAAGGCGGTCTGATGCTGGATTTTGATTGGGACGGATTTAATCAATTCATTTTCAATACAGCCAAACGAAATAACGGCTGGGGCGACCTGCATATTTACAACTGGGAATCGCACAAGCCCAATCTGACTGTAAACCCAATTGGGAAAAGATGCTGTTACCGTGACGCGCGTTGGAGTCCGGACGGTACCTATCTCCTGTTTGCCTTCCAGGATGCAGGCCTCGCAGCAGATACGAAAACACTTTTATACTATGTTCCCTTCGGGGAAATCGAAGCAGCTACAAATCTTACACCGATTCCATTGCCTGAAGGTCTCTTTAAAAATCTAAAAGAAGCACCGCAACCCGCTTTACGATCTGTCCATTAATCAAATCCTGGTGAAGCATTAGAGCTTCACCAGGATTTTTTTTACCAATCCGGGTCCTTGATAAATCAATCCGGTATAGATTTGAATCAACGTCGCCCCCAAATCCAGGCGTCGCTTTGCATCATCAGGATTCATAATCCCGCCTACACTCACAACCGGGACTTTCCCATCTACGCGTTTCATCACCTGACATAACACAGACTCACTTCGAAGCCGGAGCGGGCTTCCACTTAACCCACCTGCTTCTCCCCGATGCTTTGACCGGAGACCCTCGCGCGCGAGGGTCGTGTTTGTCACGATGATCCCGTCCATGTGTGTAGCAAGGATCACATCCACCGCGTCATCCAATTCCGCTTCGTTGAGGTCCGGCGCGAGCTTGACGAGAAGCGGGATTCGTTTCTCCAATGTCTGCTCTTCCATCTTCCGCTGTATGTCCAATTGTGTGAGCAAACCTTCCAGCGCGGCGCGGCCTTGCAATTGACGGAGTCCGACCGTATTTGGGGAACTGATATTGATAGCCAGGTAATCGGCATACGGCGCGAAACATTGCAATAATTCGAGATAATCCAAGACAGCTTCTTCGTTCGGAGTATCTTTGTTTTTGCCGAGATTAATCCCAAGGATCATGTCACGGCGACGCGCTGAGCGAGCAGGTCGAGGTTTGGCTGAGGTAACATCCAGGGCCAGGCGAATCATTCCACCGCCAAATTGAGGATTGCTTTGCCTGCCTCGCAAGGATTTGACCATGAATGCCGCGCCCTTCCCGGGAAATCCCATGCGGTTGATGACCGCTTCCTCTTCCGGGAGACGGAAGACGCGCGGGCGCGGGTTACCAGGCTGAGGCTTGGGCGTGACCGTGCCTACTTCCACATGACCAAAGCCCAACGTGGAGAGTCCACGAATGGCAATGGCATCCTTATCGTAGCCAGCGGCAAGTCCCACCGGGTTTTTGAATGTTAATCCAAATGCCTGGACAGGTTTGGACGGCGCTTTGTAAAGCTGTGTAAGAAACCAACGGGAAGTTGGAACGTTTCCGGCAAACCGTATGGCTCGCAGCGTCAGTTGGTGTGCCAACTCAGGGTCAAGGCGAAAGAGGAGGGAGCGGAAGAATTTATACATTTTCGCGACGCTCGCCGTCCGCAGGATGCTTTGCAAAGGACGGCGGCTAGAGCATTTAAGTTAATCAAAGGCCGTCGGGCGGTTTGGATCCTGTATATGGGCAAAGACTTCCTGCACCATGCTTTCGTTGGTGCGATAACTCGATAATGGAGGCAGGTGATTCGGGTCAAAGAAATCCACCGCCAAGGTTTCATAACTGGTGCGCGGCTCGCCATCCAAAAGTTTGCATAGGAAGATAAGCTTATAAGCGTGATAGAACTCCATGGGTTCGATGCGATTGGCATCGATCACGGCTATCACTTTTTCGGCTTTGACGCGATAGCCGCTTTCCTCCCATACTTCGCGTTCCGCCACGGAGGCAGGGGAATTGCCCAGATCTGCCCAACCACCCGGCATCGCCCATTTGTTATCGGCTCTTTCCTGGATCAGCAGGATTTTTCCATCTTGAATGACCGCGCCGCGCACATCCACCTTTGGCGTGATATAGCCCGACTGCATGGAAAAACTATCCAGGGCAGATTCTTTTGAAATCTCCGATTGGCTCTCGATGATCTTGGCGGTGATCTTTTGCAAGCGTTTGTACCGGTCGATATCGTATTCATTTCCGCTATAGGTCAGGCCGGATTGGCTGAGTGAAAAAATTTCCCTCGCCCAATCGAGCCATTTTGGAGTTTGATGATTCATGAGGCTTCCATTATTCTTTCCTTTGTCCACTCTTTACTAAAAAATATTGCACGATTTCATCTTCAGGGTGGGGAATATTCATCAATGCGAACATGGCCGCCAGTTCACCACGGTGATGCGTGTTATGGTTTGGCGGCTGGACAATCATTTGCCATAAAGGTAGAGTGAACGTTTCGCCTTTTGGATTTGTGTAGGTAATCTCACGCAAAAGGGATTGCTCGGTTTGCTCAGCGACCAAGGCGCGCATGTTCTTTTCCACATCCACCCAATACTCGCGAATGGATGCAGCAGTCGCAAAGTCTTTGGGATCAAGGAATGTTCCTGTTTCGCCTCTCCAGCGCTGGGGCCACATCCGCTCGGAGCTCATCATGTGCACCAGCACCGCATGGACGCTGTCCCAACTATGCCCCTGCCTGCGGAAGAGTTGTTCGTCGGTCAGTGTTTCCGCAACCGCGAGATAACGTTTGTTCGCCCAGTAATTGTAATCGTAAAGGTGTTCAAGGTAGGCTTTGAGTTCCATAAACATCTCTCATTTCAATCATGTCGTTGCGAGGAGGAGCATAGCGACGACGAAGTAATCTTTTGTTAACTGGAGACACTGGCACCTGCATGATTTGCTTAGCAAATCATGCAGGTGTTGCTTCGCAGAGTGCGCTCGCAACGACATGCTAAACTCCTCTCTTGCCCTTCTTCAACATTTCAATCGTTTTGACGATTCGGTTTTGATGGGTCTCTTCCTTTTTGGCTTCCTCCACCCAGCGCACATATTCCTTTTGGTGGGTGTAGGAGAGTTTATCAAAAAAGGCTTTGGCTTTTTTATCTTTCTTCAATTCCTTCATCAGATCTTTTGGGATTTCGATCACACGCGGCTCGGTATCTAGCTCAATTGTGATTGTCACTTCATCTCCAAATGTCTTGCCACTTTGTTCCCGAATCTCTTTCAATATCCCTAGGATATGGCATTCCGTTCCCATCCGCATCAACGTGCTACGATAGGGAATTCCCTCGATCATCGCCTTGACTTTGGGACGCTTCAAGCCAAATGCCTCTTCCACATCGAATGGCACTTCGACGAACGCGCCGCCTCCGCCTGCATTTTGGATGGTGGCTGTGAAGGTTTGTTTTTTCGTCATGGTCTATACCTTTCCTTCAAATTTCTTGGCACAAGATTTTTCCCGCCGATCCATACACCGACAATTGTGGCTAAAATGGAAAGCAGGAAACTCAGCGATACTGCCGTTTCAAAGCGCCCCATCATAAGCACATCGAGCACGGGCAAGCCCTCCGTATGGGCACTCATCCGCCAGGATGTGGGAATCAGCGCACCAAGGATCATGCCAAAAACTCCGCCAAATAGCATACCCGTAAAATATCCAACGCCGATGCCGCCAGTTGTGCCAGCGATTTTGACGGTCAACGCGGCGGTGAGAGCACCTGTCACAACTCCTAAAATCAGGCCGATAAGCAGTCCAATGAGAATTCCATTAAAGGTCACGGTAATGGCACCCAACCCAGCTCCGATCAACGCGCCGAAAATTGCGCCAATTACAGCACCCAAAATAATACTCTTTCGTGTCATTGATTTATCTATCAACGACGTTTTCATCCAGGTACTGAACGGGTCTTTACTTTTCAACCTCACATACTTAATATTTAGTGGTTTCAGCCACTTGTAAAAGCCACCGGGTTGGATGCACTCTATCTCAAAATTTTTATTATCATATTTTTGGACCACAACCCCAATATCGCCAATGTCTATTACGCCTTCATATTGTTCTGGTACTTGGATAATCTCGACTAAATCGTATTGATTAATCTTCTCACGGTCATCCATTTTTCATCCTGAGCTATATACAAATAAATAAGTCTCTTCAATTTTATCCTTCTCTGCCTGCATTTTGGATGGTGGTTGTAAAGCTTTATTTTTTCGTTGCCATTCACTCTTAATAAGATATTGGATCCGTGAATGACTGATCATCAGCACTTCATACAAGGGATAACCTGCTGGCATTCTGAAGGATCGTCGTAAATTTTTAGCAATAGTAATCCTATAGGTGTTCAATTCTCGAAAGTTTATCAGCTAAATGAGAAATCTCAGCACGCATAAATAATTTTTCCAGCCACTTTGTAGGAATCCCTGATTTTCCATAATATGCACCCGCGACTTGCCCACAGATCGCAGCAGTTGTATCCGCGTCATCGCCAAGATTGGCAGCTTGCAAAATTGCTGACTCAAATGTGTCTGTCTGATAGAAGCACCAGAGCGCGGCTTCCAAACTTTTAACTACATAGCCTGTGCCTTCAATCTGTGTTATAGACTTTTTGCAATATTCATCGCTGGCAATATCTTTTATTTGTGGAGACGAGGTTTTACAGAGGTATTAAATAGAATATCATCCTTGCTCATTCCAGAGAGCGCCCGAAAAAGTATCTCTGCAAAAAGTTGACAGGCTTCCATACACTCCAATGCCCCATGAGTCGTACGAGAACTTTCTCCTGCAAAATTTATAATGTTCTCAAGCTTAGGAAAATAAAACATAGGGATTGGAGCAAGGCGCATAAGAGAACCATTTCCTGCAGCGTTTGCCGTAGTTGCTCCACTGAAAGGATTACCTGTATGTTTATACCTTTCCAATGCCTGGCGGACGGTGTTCCCAATATCAAAGCATTCACCTGTGCTGCTCAAATAACCGTTTTGATACCAATCCCAATATCGATCCATCTGGTCAATAGGATCAAAACCATTTTTGGTAACCAGACTTGTTGCCAGGCATAATGCCATTGAAGTATCATCCGTCCACTGACCAGGCTTCAAGTGGAACGGTCCACCTCCCACCATATCGGTAACAAGTGGGAAAGATGCACGCTTCTGAAACTCTACCGTGGTGCCAACCGCGTCTCCCACGGCAAGACCAAGCAAACAGCCACGAAATCTATTTAGATCGATTTGCATTAGCCATTACTTTCCTGCTAAAAATTTCCTCGTTTCCTCGACTTTATCCTTCTCTACCTTCCCATGCTCTTCCCAATAATCCAACAATTGACTGATTGTCAGCACCGCGTGCATGGAATAGCCCGCCTGCTCCAGTGACTCCTTCGCGCCCGACTGGCGGTCCACCAGCACAATGACATCTTTCACAACCAAGCCTACGCCTGTCAATTTTTCGATGGCTTCGAACTTGCTTCCGCCGGTCGTGGCAAGATCGTCAATGACGACAACTGTTTCACCTGCGTGGTATTCGCCTTCGATCTCGGCTTTGGTGCCATAGGTCTTGACTTCCTTGCGCGGGTAGATCATCGGGTAATTTCCCTGTAAGGATACAGCAGTTGCGATTGGGATCGCCGCATATGGCAAACCTGCGATGCGGTCGAATTTTAGGTCTTTGAGTAAGGGTAAATACGCCGCACCGATTTGCTCCAACAATTTGGGATACGTAATGATCAGGCGTAAATCAATGTAAATAGGAGATTGCAGTCCCGATTTCAACGTGAAGTTTCCAAATTTGATGCAACCCGCCGACAACAAACCGTCGGCGAGAGATGTGAGCTGAGCGTCGAGTTGTGTCATAAAAATCCTTTTACCGCGAAGCACGCAAACAGCGCAAAGATTTTCTTTGTTCTTCTTCGCGATCTTAGCGATTCAATTGCATTTTGATATACCCAATCTGATCACGTAACTCCGCTGCTGCTAAACCTGGTCCTACGGCTGCACGAGCGATCGAGCGTGAGACGTTGATCAGCATCCCTTTACCATCTTTGCGTAGACCTGATTTCAACGCCAGTTCCAGCTCTCCACCCTGTGCGCCGATGCCGGGAGCAAGGAACCACATGTCAGGTACCGCTGCGCGGATATTAGACATGATCTGTGGATGAGTCGCGCCAACGACGAGTCCGATGTTGTTCTTCTCATTCCATTGTTGGGCAAGCTGCGCGACGTAGTTATACATAGGCATTGGGTTATCTGATCCAACGGGCAAGACAAGCAAGTTTTGCAAATCCATCGAACCCGCGTTGGATGTCTTACATAAGAGGAACACACCCTTCTCTGAATTTTGGATAAATGGCTCGATCGAGTCTTTGC
>DASWEH010000458.1:0-4779 GCA_036394895.1 Anaerolineales bacterium | reverse complement strand
TTTCAGATCTGCCCGCGCCTCTAGTACCTGTCGTGGACACAAATGTCTATGTCTTTCCACACTCTCACGAAGGATTGATTCAAGTGATTGCATCTAGTTCTCACTGAGCGGATTAAAGCCGCGTCCCAAAATCTCCTGCGCGGCGGAAACAACCACAAAAGCGCTTGGATCCTCGAGCGCGACAGCATGTTTCAGATTGTGAACTTCTGTGACTGTCAACGCGCAAATCAATACCGATCGATCCTGACCTGTATACATGCCCTTCCCTGATAATGCGGTCACGCCTCGGCTGAGATCGGTCATAATCCGCTTGGAAACCGCTTCCGCTTTTCCAGTGATGATCAAAGCTACCAGTTGCCGCCTACGGTGACGCGGCGCAAAAAATGGACGCGCACTTTTTGACTGGTCATCCGAACCGAACATAGACGTAATTGTCTCATCACCAAAACGAGGCAGGACTTCGCCACTTGCCTTGGTCATACCCACCGTGCCAATTGCAATGAGCAAAAGGAAGGCATGATACACCATCCCCAGTGTAATTATGACAATACCGTGAATCGGTCCAATTGCCCCTCTCTGAATAAATTCCTGCACGTTCAAGGCTGGTTGCGGAAACAGATAGCTCTTGCCAATCCAGGAAACAAAGAGCATCAAATAGATCCAGAGATAGTTGCGCCGCAGTCGACGACCAAAGGCCTCCCACATAGAAATAGGAAAACTTGGTGAAAGCAAATTCTCTGCCAAACTCTCTGCCCATTCCGGAGAAGGGTGAAATGGTGGCACAAGCATAGCTGCGAAAAAATCTGTTTCCATCAAACGTACTCGGTAGCTCCATAGTTCATAATAACGATAACGCCGCGCTTCAATGAACAGAAACCATGTGACCAACAGTGTATTCAGAATGATGACACCATGATGCACATTGGGCTGACTGAAGGAAATGGAGAGAGTTGCGCCTGTGGCTACAACCGCCCAATTGGTGGTTGTGTCGAGACGTTGACGCCATACATTTGCACGCTGGATTTCCGCGCGAAAAAGATGCACCATGGCAGTAACGAACTCGCTCGTCTTCAAACGATAACCACGATATGTCCAAACGGGTTCTTCCGGCTGTTGAGACTTGGGTTCGTCAATATTTGGCGGGGCGGTAAATGTATCTGTCATTTCACATCCATCCGATAATTACTTGGATAATTTGTACGCTTCCTTCGAAGGCTTAAGCGGGCGCGCCAGCCAATAAGGTCGACGCGTACCATCTGGGCTGACTTTGTCCGCGGGGCGCGTCATCGCCAACCATTCGCGATAAACCTGCATGGAGCAGTTCGTGTCTACAAATAGATCACCTGCCTTGTCATTGGGGTCTGCCTTGCGGATGCTTTTTACTTTTTGCAGCCAGCAGTGGACACCGCTAATGGGATCAGGATGAACAGCATGTGCAAGGTTTTGGTTAACGCCAGCATTGCTCCACCATACGCGGCTCGTGTCGGGGTCGGAGGATTTCCAAGCTTGCGCGCCATGAACCACGCGCATCAGAAAACCGCCTTTACCATCATCGTGGAGTTCGACTAGATTGGATGAGCCTTTGCTCACGCCAGAATTTTCCTGCAAGCGCCATCGTCCCAGATGATGGCTGATGGCAATTACACCGGGTTTGATTCCTTCGGTGACCCAGACCGTATCCACGAAGTGACCGATCTCGGTTTCGACGCGGGCAAGATCGCCTGTTTCAAGTCCGCTACGCCTGGCATCTTCGGGATTCATCCAGATGGGATTCTTGTGCGAGATTTCCACCAGCCATTTGGCGTTCGCGCTGCGTGTGTGGATCAATGTTGGCAAACGAAAGTTGGGAAGCAAAATCATCTCGCCCTTTTCGCGATCGATGAAGTCAGGATGGACATGACTCTTGAGCGTCCACGGGATCACGTTTTCTTTTTCAGACCAGCCCCAGTTGGCAAGTGTGTCACTGAAGAATTCCAGTTTCTTACTTGGCGTATCGAAGCCTGCTTTTGGCTGTCCATCCACCATCAAGCCAAGCACTGCACCGGAGGCGTCTCGAGCACGATCATGCTCATCGGAGGTCAAAGCAGTTTCAGGCGTGGTGAAAATCGTTTTGTCGAAGGGAGAATAATTCTCTTTCTTGACTTCGAAGACTCCATACTTGCGCATGTATGCCAGCGGAGTCAATCCTTCGTTTGCAGCAGCTTCAGGTAGACCTGGTACGGAGTTTTCAAAAATCCATTGATAATATTCATCCACGGTGATGATCTCGCCCTTGCGATAAGGCGACTCAAACCATTGACGAACGCCCAGTGAACCGTCGGGATCCATGCATGCAGAAAGCTGAATCCAGAATTCGTTTTCCTCCCACACTTCACCCGGGTTGGCTTGATAGGTGAAATCTACCTTGATGCCTGCACGTTCCATCGCCACACGGCGCACGGGTTGACGGAAGGCAATCCACTGTCCGGCGTGTGTTTCCTGACTCATCAGGTCGTGACGTTCAGGTCCGTGACCTGTGGGCAAAACGTAGTCGGCGAACCACGAGCTTTCATTCCATGTGGGCGTGAGCGCTACATAACACTTGATTTTTGATTCATCTTTGAGCGCCTTGAGCCACATAAATCCATCGGGATTGACCCACATCGGGTTGTAAACGCGGGTGAAATAGACATCGATGTCGCCGCGCCCCTCTTCGAGCATATGCGGCAGAAGGACGGACATCTCGTAATGCGCAAGCGGATACTCGATAGGATAATGAAGTTCGTTCCATGTTTCGGGAGCAGGCGCTCCTTTGAATGGCTTAGGGACAAATTTGTTCCAGTTCATCATCGATGTGCCGCCGCGATTGCCGACACTTCCGGTCAGAACGTTGAGGAAAAAGAGACAACGTGAAACCTGCCAGCCACCAAGATTGCCAACACTAGCGCTGCGCCAGACATGCGTGGCAAGTTTGCCCTCGCAGTTGGCAACATATTTTGCAGTTTCTTGTATACGCTCTATTGGAACGTCTGATTCTTGCGCAGCGCGTTCGAAGGTGTATTCGGAATAAAGAGTCTTCAAAACCTTTTCGAATATTTCAAAAGAGAATGGAGAATGGAGATTAGAGACTAGTGGGCGGACAGAATCCCATTCACTTGATGTAGATGATTGTATGAATTGAAGGAACTCTTTCCAGTTGGTCCACTTGCAAACGAAATCTTTGTTGTAGAAATCGTTTTGGATTAAATAATTCGCAATGGCAAGCAGGATCGTGTTTTCACTGCCAGGCCATGTTGGCAACCAGACATCACTCATGGATGCGGTGTTCGAGAGGCGCGGATCGAAGGTGATGAGTTTTGCGCCGTCAGTCTTGGCTTCGATGATGCGCTGCGCGTGCGGGTTGAAGTAATGTCCTGTTTCGAGGTGGCTTGAAATTAACAGGATGACACGTGCGTTCGCGTAATCTGGGCTGGGTCTATCCTGTCCCGTCCAAAAGTTATAGCCTGCACGCGAAGACGAAGAGCAAATATTCGTATGACTATTGTGGCCATCCATTCCCCAGGTTTGGACGACGCGGTTGGTATATCCATCTTCGCCAGGTCGTCCAACATGATAGACGATACCATTGGGTCGGCGCAGCTTGCTTTCGCGCATTTTCCCGGCGATCTCAGTCAGGGCTTGATCCCAACTGATGCGTTCCCATTTCCCTTCACCGCGTTTGCCAACTCTCTTCAACGGATAAAGGATGCGTTCCGGGTCATAGACCTGATTATGCGTCGCGGGTCCCTTAGCACAGTTTCTGCCGCGGCTTCCCGGGTGGACAGGATTGCCTTCGAACTTGCGAATCTCGAAAGTATCCTTGTCTACATAGGCGAGAAGTCCACAGGCCGATTCACAGTTGAAGCAAACGGTCGGCACGAGTGTATATCTCCGCGCGACGCGCTTCGGCCATTCCTTGCCATCCCATTCGACCCAGTCATCCCATACATCGGAGGGAGGATACTGGCTGATGCGCCCATCGGGATGAACAACTTGAGTGAGTTTGATGGGCTTGCGATCGGAGGTCGCGAATTGTGGGACGGCGGTACCTGCAGATGTTTGAGGAACAGATTTTGTTTTTGTCATGGATACTCGATTTACGAATTCGGTATATGTTGCGGAGCCATCACGAAGGCGTATTCATAGAAGAACAAGCCAACAAGCGTGCATACAACTGTAATCGGCAGCGCAAATGTGCTGAATGCAAAGAACAGTACGAGGGGAATGATATGTCCCAGTGTGATGCCACCCCACCAATAGTGATTATGGAAGCGCCCATGGGTCATCTCACGATGAGCGAGCATTGCCACTTCCGATGCAAAGGAGTTAAATTTACCAGCCAGTGTCAGAAGCAAATTGATCGCGATACTGGCAGGGAATAGTGTCACGAGAAGTGTATGTAAGTCGGCGGCGAAGGAGACAAACAAATTCAGAATCAGGAACATACCGCTTGCAACCATCATGGATTGTGCAATAAGCTGGAAAGGAAGCAGACTGTTCTGCCACATATCACGTCCTTCAGCTTGACCCAGAAGGAAGGCAGTGAAGATCACAACTCCCAATGCAAATGGGAAAACAATCCACGCTGCGATGAGACGGATGCTTCTCATAAATTCAGCGGGCAGCCAAGCCAAGTAAGCCGCGCCTTCAAGTAACCACCATAGCCCGGCAACTGCTGTAAATGCGACCATAATGAAGGCACCGCGCGCTACCCACGATTTCCATTGTGGACGGAGTAGAATGTTCACGAATCGTTTTGGC